>JBEPXS010000078.1:0-11122 GCA_041641755.1 Balneolaceae bacterium | reverse complement strand
GGTCTTCTGCTCGCTCCTGTATCCAACGTTGTTAGTGCACTGCAGGCTCCCGGCAAGAAGGTCGCCGGTGCTGTGGAAACCATCGCCGAAGAGGGCGAAAACTAATCATACAAAACTAAAGAATTTTTAATTCATAAAGATCAATTCGGAGAATCAACAATGGCTGACGTTAAAGAAATAGCTGAACAACTAGTTAACCTTACCGTTAAGGAAGCAAACGAACTTGCACAAGTTCTTGAAGAAGAATACGACATCAAACCTGCTGCAGCAACCGCAGTTGTTGCCGGCGGTGGCGGAGAAGGCGGAGGAGCAGAAGAACAAACTGAATTCGATGTTGTTCTTACATCTGCCGGACAAAAGAAAATTGCCGTCATTAAAGAAGTTCGTGGCATTACCGGTTTAGGTCTGAAGGAAGCTAAAGAGCTTGTAGATAACGCCCCTAATCCTATAAAAGAGGGTGTTGACAAGGCTGAAGCTGAAGATCTCAAATCTAAGCTTGAAGATGCAGGTGCAGAAGTCGAGCTGAAGTAAGCTTGAAATTGTACGTACAATTTCGCTGTAGCCAATATCGTTGTAAACGGTATTGGCTATCGGCGTCTCAATCGCAGGTATACATTTCAACACCTATTATACTTCTATTTCTGCTAGATATTAGTGCTTTTAAGGCTCGTCACTATCACATTAATTTAAAGGAGAGGTTCCTTTGAGTAAGAAGAACACCATGAAGAAGGTCCCGTTTACCGATCGTCTTTCTTTTGCTGAAACCGAACATGTACTGGACTATCCCGATTTTTTGGATATCCAGCTCAAATCGTTCAATAATTTTACCCAGCTTCATATAGCTCCGGAAGATCGTAAGGATCAGGGGTTGCAAAAGATATTTAATGAGAATTTTCCTATACAGGATTCGAGAGAAACACATATCCTTGAGTTCCTGCACTATTCGGTAGATACCCCAAAATACAACATTAAGGAATGTCAAGAACGCGGTTTATCTTATGCCGTACCTCTGAAGGCAAAAATGCGGTTATCAGCCGTAGATGATGATGACGAGGCCACCGAAACAATTGAGCAGGAAGTGTTCCTGGGTGACCTACCCTGGATGACCGAACGAGGAACATTTATTATCAATGGTGCAGAGCGAGTTATTGTAAGTCAGCTACACCGCTCACCTGGTGTGTTTTTCGGGCAAAACGTGCATCCCAATGGAACGCAGCTGTACAATGCACGGGTGATACCATTCAAAGGGTCCTGGATTGAATTTTCTACCGATATCCGGGATGTTCTCTGGGCTTATATCGATCGGAAAAAGAAAGTTCCTGCAACTACCTTGTTGCGGGCGTTGGGCTATTCCTCCGATGAGGAGATCTTCAGCCTGTTTGAACTCTCAGAAAAAGTAGATTGCAGTACTAAAAAGAAATTCAAGAAAAACTGCGTAGGTAAGCGTCTTGCTTCTGAAATCGCTGTCGATGTTGTAGAGGAAGTTGTCGATGATGAGACTGGTGAGGTTACGGAAGCTACCAACCGAAAGGTTCTGCTGGAGCGCGATCACGAACTGGAAGAGGAAGATTATGCAACGCTGAATGAAGCTGATATAGAAAGCATTCGCGTTCAGAACCTGGCACCGGAAGATTCCGAGCGCAATGTGATTATGAATACGTTGCGTAAAGATCCTGCCCATGATGATGTAACGGCATTGGGTGAGATCTACAAGCAGATTCGTACCGGAGAAATGCCAGATGCAGAAACTGCACGTCAGATTCTGGAGCGGTTATTCTTCAGTGATAAAAAGTATGATCTCGGAGAAGTTGGGCGTTATCGTCTGAACAAGCGCCTGAAGCAGGATGTGGATATGGATATCCGCTATCTGGTGAAAGAAGATATCGTTGCTATCGTAAAAGAAGTGATTCGCCTGAAGAACATGAAATCGCAGGTGGATGACATTGATCACCTGAGTAACCGTCGTGTACGTACGGTAGGTGAACAACTTGGACAACAGTTCTCTATTGGGCTCGCTCGAATGTCTCGCACTATCAAGGAGCGTATGAATTCTCGCGATGCCGAGCAGTTAACCCCGCAGGATCTGGTTAATGCACGAACTATTTCGAGTGTGATCAATACCTTCTTTGGCACCAATCAGCTCTCGCAGTTTATGGATCAAACCAACCCGCTGGCTGAGCTGACCCACAAGCGTCGTATGTCGGCATTGGGTCCCGGTGGATTGACTCGAGAGCGTGCAGGTTTTGAGGTTCGTGATGTTCACTACACACACTACGGGCGACTCTGTCCTATTGAGACGCCTGAGGGGCCAAATATCGGTCTTATATCCTCGCTATGTGTGCATGCCAAGGTTAACGATTTTGGATTTATAGAAACCCCGTACCGTAAGGTGGATGAAGAAGAAGGGGTGACGGAGGAGATTGAATATCTTTCTGCTGAACAGGAAGATGAAACAGTTATTGCCCAGGCTAACGCACCGCTCGAAGATGGCAGATTTGCTAATGAAAATGTCTTCTCTCGTTTCCGGGATGGTAACTACCAGCTGGCCAAGCCTGAGGAAATTGGGTATATGGATGTTTCCACTAACCAGATTACCTCTTTGGCTGCAGCATTGATTCCATTTATTGAGCATAATGACGCCAACCGTGCGCTTATGGGATCCAACATGCAGCGTCAGGCTGTTCCGTTGTTGCGTCCTGAATCTCCTATTGTTGGGACCGGGCTTGAACACCGTGCAGCTAAGGACTCTCGTGCTATCATTGCGGCCGAGGCCGATGGCGAAGTGGTGTATGTAAGTTCCGAGGAAATTCGTGTAAAATATGATCGCACGGAGATGGAGCAAACCTGCCATTTCGATGCGGGTGTCAAAAGCTACGAACTCAAAAAGTTTGAACGAACCAACCAGGATACCACAATTAACCAGCGTCCAATTGTAAGTAAAGGGGACAAGGTTAAAAAAGGAGAAACCCTGGCTGATGGTTGTGCCACTGACGGTGGTGAACTTGCACTGGGTCGTAACCTGTTGGTAGCCTTTATGCCTTGGAGAGGATACAACTTTGAGGATGCGATTGTAGTCAGTGAGCGTATTGTACAGGATGACGTGTACACCTCACTACATATCCAGGAGTTTGAGCAGCAGGTTCGTGATACCAAGCGTGGTGAAGAAGAACTGACCCGTGAAATTCCGAACGTAAGCGAAGATGCGACCAAGGATCTTGACGAGCAGGGAATCATTCGGGTAGGTGCCAAGGTAAGTCCTGGCGATATCCTTGTTGGAAAAATTACGCCGAAGGGCGAAACCGATCCTACACCGGAAGAGAAACTTCTTCGTGCAATTTTCGGAGATAAAGCCGGTGATGTTAAAGATGCTTCCCTTAAAACTCCTCCGGGAGTATCAGGTACAGTCATTAATACTAAACTGTTCAGTCGTAAACGAGATGAGCAAATCTCCCGTAAAGAGGAGAAGAAGATGGTTGAACAGGAAAATGAACGCCATGCCGAAAAGGTAGAAGAGCTAAACAGCAAGATGTATGATAAACTCTACACCTTGCTTCGAGACAAGACTTCACCTGGCGTTTATGACATGAACGGGCAGTTGCTTATTCCGAAAGGTGAAAAGTATCGAAAATCTGATTTCGAAGAAATTGATCCTGTCGTTATTAATGAGAATATCGACTGGGCTACCGACGATGAGCTTGTTGAGCATGTGAGAATGCTTTTCAAAAACTATCGTGAATTACGTAAAGAGCTTGATACAGAAGCCAAGCGACGTAAGTATCAGATTCAGGTAGGCGACGATCTGCCACCGGGAATCATTCAGAATGCCAAGGTCTATGTTGCCAAGAAACGCAAGATGCAGGTAGGCGACAAGATGGCTGGTCGACACGGAAACAAAGGTGTTGTCGCCAAAGTGGTTCCTGTCGAAGATATGCCTTACATGGAAGATGGTACACCGGTTGATATTCTGTTGAATCCGCTGGGCGTACCTTCCCGAATGAACCTTGGTCAGATTTATGAAACCATCCTTGGATGGGCGGGTAAGAAGCTTGGTGTTAAGTTTGCCTCTCCTATTTTCGATGGTGCTTCGTATGATCAGGTTCAGGAGCAGCTGGACAAAGCCGGACTTCCTGAAGATGGACGTGTAACACTTTATGACGGACGAACCGGTGAAGCTTTCGACCAGAAGACAACGGTCGGTTACATCTATATGCTGAAGCTTAACCACCTTGTAGAGGACAAGATGCATGCTCGATCTATCGGGCCGTATTCACTTATTACCCAGCAGCCGCTGGGGGGTAAGGCTCAATTTGGTGGACAGCGACTTGGTGAGATGGAGGTCTGGGCACTGTACGCCTATGGCGCTTCAAATATTCTTAAGGAGATGCTCACCGTTAAGAGTGATGATGTAAAAGGTCGATCCAGAGTGTATGAGGCTATCGTTAAAGGTGAAAACCTGCCCGACGGTGATGTGCCAGAATCATTCAAGGTTCTGTTGCGCGAACTGATGGGGCTCGGCCTGGAGATACACATTGATTAAATTGAATCAAAGAATTTGTATTGTTAAACAAAGTTAATCCGGAGGTACATCCTTGCCGACTACTAATACATTAACGGTCACAAAAGACTTCGATAATATTGGAATTTCTCTGGCATCGCCGGAGACCATTCTGTCCCGTTCACACGGTGAAGTCTTGACCCCCGAAACAATCAACTATCGTACCTTTAAACCGGAGATGGATGGTCTTTTCTGTGAAAAGATCTTTGGACCGGTGAAAGATTACGAATGCCACTGCGGCAAGTACAAGCGCATCCGATACAAAGGTATTATATGCGACCGCTGCGGCGTAGAAGTAACCAGGAAGGCCGTTCGTCGCGAGCGTATGGGACACATATCCCTGACCGTTCCTGTGGTTCATATCTGGTACTTCAAATCACTGCCAAATAAACTGGCATATCTGCTTGGATATTCTTCCAAGAATCTGGAGAAGATCGTCTATTACGAAGCGTATGTAATTGTGAATCCGGGTGTAGCGCGTGATCTCGGATACAAACGTGGCGATCTTATCACCGAAGAAGAATATTATGATATACTGGATCAGCTTCCGGATGATCAGTATGAAATGGATGATGAAGATCAGGATAAATTCAGATGTAAAGAAGGCGCGGATGCTATTGAAGATCTGCTTGCCGGACTGGATCTGGATAGCCTGGCTTATCGTCTGCGTGATGAGGTACGGAATGAAACCTCACAGATGCGCAAGAAGAAAAAGCTGAAGCGCCTGCAGGTTATTGAATCTTTCCGTTCGGCTAATCAACATACTGAGAATCGACCTGAATGGATGGTTCAGCGTGTGATCCCGGTAATTCCACCGGAACTGCGGCCACTGGTACCATTGGAAGGTGGACGCTTTGCCACCTCTGACCTCAACGATCTGTATCGAAGAGTTATCATCCGAAATAACCGCCTGAAGCGTCTGATCGATATCAAGGCACCGGATGTAATTCTGCGTAATGAGAAGCGGATGTTGCAAGAAGCTGTCGATTCGCTCTATGACAACTCTCGTAAATCCAATGCCGTTCGCAATAACAATCGACCGTTGAAATCCCTCAGTGATATGCTGAAAGGAAAGAGCGGACGATTCCGTCAGAACCTGCTTGGTAAACGCGTTGACTACTCCGGTCGTGCTGTAATTGTGGTAGGTCCGGAACTCAAGATGCATGAGTGTGGACTGCCGAAAGAGATGGCGGTTGAACTCTATAAACCGTTTATCATACGCCGCCTGATTGAACGCGGATATGTAAAAACGGTAAAAAGTGCCAAGAAAGTTGTGGACCGCCGAGACCAGGTGGTCTGGGAAGTCCTTGAAAATGTGATCGACGGGCACCCCGTTATGTTGAACCGTGCTCCGACACTGCACCGCCTTGGTATTCAGGCGTATCAGCCCGTATTGATAGAGGAGAAAGCCATTAGGCTGCACCCGCTGTCATGTACCGCTTTTAATGCTGACTTTGACGGTGATCAGATGGCCGTGCACGTGCCGTTGAGTCACGACTCCATCCTGGAGGCTTCAGTGCTGATGCTTGGCTCTCACAATGTTTTAAGTCCGGCCAATGGTGGTCCGATTGCCGTGCCTTCGCAGGATATGGTACTCGGTATTTATTACCTCACCAAGATGGCCAATGACCAACGTGGTGAAGGTAAGACATTTGCCAATCCAGACGAGGTACTTGTTGCCTGGGACCGAGATAAGATAGATATGCACGCTAAGATCAATGTCAGGGTTCCGGTATCGAAAGAGGATGGCGAAGAGGAGTATGAAATTATAAAGACGACTACCGGTCGTGTGTTGTTCAATACAATTCTTCCGCCTGAAATGAACTTCATCAATAAAACGCTTGGTAAGAAAGAGCTGAGAACGCTTATTGGTGATATCCACAGCGTGGTTGGAACTGCGAGAACAGCGGCATTCCTTGATAAAATGAAGAAGATGGGCTTTGAAAAAGCTACGACCGGCGGCCTGTCCTTCAACCTGGAAGATATCGTTATTCCGGATGAAAAGATGGAACTCATCGAAAAAGCTCAAAGTGAAGTCTCCGATATTACGGAGCGTTATGAGATGGGCTTTATCACCGATAATGAGCGTTATAACCAGGTTATTGATAAGTGGACCAGTACTACAAACCGTGTTTCCGAAACGTTGTTCAATGAGCTGACCAACGACCGTGAAGGATTTAACCCGGTCTTTATGATGGCCGATTCGGGAGCTCGAGGTTCCAAAGAGCAGATTCGTCAGCTTGGCGGTATGCGTGGGCTGATGGCTAAGCCTCAGAAAAGTTCCCAGCAATCAGGTAACGAGGTAATCGAGAATCCCATTCTCTCCAGTTTTAAAGAGGGACTGACGGTACTCGAATACTTTATCTCTACCCACGGTGCGCGTAAAGGTCTGGCCGATACTGCACTTAAAACGGCTGATGCCGGTTATCTGACTCGTCGACTGGTTGATGTTTCGCAAGATATCATCATCAACGAGCAGGACTGCGGAACGCTTCGTGGAATTAAGATGAAGGCTCTTAAAGATAACGAGGACGTTATCGAAAGTCTCGAAGATCGTATTCTGGGTCGTGTATCGCTCCATGATATTTACGATCCTATTTCTGATGATCTGATTTGTGAGGCGAATCAACTCATTGATGAGGGCGTAGCCAAGAAAATTGCCGAGACTTCAATCGAGGAAGTTGAAATTCGATCTGTACTCACCTGTGAAAGTGAACGTGGTGTATGTGCCAAATGCTATGGTCGCGACCTCTCTCGGGGTACCATGGTTCAGGTCGGTGAGGCGGTAGGTGTTATTGCTGCCCAGTCGATTGGTGAACCCGGTACACAGCTTACACTGCGTACGTTCCACGTTGGTGGTACTGCCTCACGTATGGAGGCTGAGTCGCAGCACAAAACCAAATTCGAAGGTAAAGTCGAATTTGAAAACATACGTGTTGTTGAATACGATGATGGAGAAGAAGTCCACAATATCGTACTTAGCCGTGCTGGTGAGATCAAGATTCTTGATGAAGAGGGTAAAGTGCTTACCACTTACAATGTACCTTACGGTTCCGAACTTCTTGTAGAAGAGGATGATATTGTTCCAAAAGGTGTACCGCTCTGTAAGTGGGATCCATACAACGCCAATATCTACTCTGAAATTGACGGTGTTGTTGAGTACAAGGATATCATGGAAGATATCACTTTCTCTGAAGAGACAGACTCTCAGACGGGTCACCGCGAGAAGGTAATTATCGATTCCAAAGATCGTTCGCTTGTACCGACTCTTATGGTCAAGGGTGAAGGCGATCGGGTAATCGAGAAAACACTGCCGGTTGATACTCATATTACGGTAGACGACGGTGAAGAAGTTCAGGCAGGTAAAGTACTTGCCAAGATACCACGGGCTACAGCTAAGTCGAAAGATATTACGGCTGGTCTGCCGCGTGTTACCGAGCTGTTTGAGGCTCGTTCGCCAAGTGAACCGGCTGCTGTTTCCGAGATTGACGGTATCGTCCGTATGGGCGGCCGTAAGCGCGGTAAACAGGAAGTGATCGTTGAAAGTAAAGATGGCACCGACGAGAAAACATATCTGATCTCTCTGTCCAAGCATATTCTGGTACAGGAGAACGATTATGTTGAAGCCGGTCAGCAACTTTCCGACGGTACAGTTCCGGCCGAGGAGATTCTGAATATTCTCGGGCCATATGCGGTTCAGTCATATCTCGTGAACGAAATTCAGGAGGTATACCGACTGCAGGGTGTACGTATTAATGACAAGCATATTGAGGTTATTGTGCGCACCATGATGCAGAAGGTAGAGGTTACCGATCCTGGTGATACCATGTATCTTGAAGGAGATAAAGTGGATCGATTTGAACTGAATAACCGCAACGATGAGCTGATTGGTAAGTTTGTTGTTACCAATCCGGGTGGAAGTGACCTGAAACCAGGCAAGATCCTTGATCGCCGGGAAGTTCGAGATATCAATAATGAATTGATCAAAGAAGGCGAAGAGGAGCTTGAAACACGTGAAGCCGAGCCGGCCATTTCGAAGCCGATACTGCTTGGTATTACACGTGCGGCACTCTCCACAGAAAGCTGGCTTTCAGCTGCATCCTTCCAGGAAACCACTAAAGTTCTTACACAAGCTTCTATTGAGGCTAAGAAAGATCACCTCATGGGACTTAAGGAGAATGTTGTGGTTGGCCACAAAGTGCCTGCCGGTACGGGTCTGCGTAAATACGAAGACCTTATCGTCGGTTCCAGAACTGAATTGGATGAAGGCGAAGAAGAAGTGGCACGCGTCTTTGAAGAACTCGGTGCAGATGGTGGTAACGGTGAAGAGGAAGCTGCCAAAGCTGCCAATGTGGAAGAGGACGAATCCTAAATAACTTCCATCAGTTGCAAAAACTTAAAAAGCCCGGCTTCATTTTGAAGTCCGGGCTTTTTTAATAAATAAGAAAAATAAGGAGCTACTAAGCTATATATCCTGAAGAAGGCCTGAATATGTTATAATACGGGCCCAAAAATTTTAAATAGATAGAGATATATCACAGAATAAGCGGTTGAGAAGAAAGCTATCCCGCCTCTTCCTGTTTTTCTCCATCAGAAGCTGCTTCCTTGGTTTCTTCAATCGTATTCAGCAGATCTTCAGCTTCGGTTATTAGATCCTCCGCACGCTGACGAGCATCTTCAACTACTTCATCACCCTTGCGTTTGGCTTCGGATATAGCATGTTTTTCTTCCGATAACTTATCTATCAGGTGGGTAAGTTCGTCAAGGTAATTACTGAGTTGATAGGATATAACATCTCGCGTGTTACTGCCTTTGTCAGGTGCATATAACAGGGCTATAACGGATCCAACCAGTGCACCTGAAAGTAGTCCCAGTGTAAAGTCTTTTGATTTACTCATAAGTTTTAAATCCTTTGTTGTAATTCAGTAGCTGTTTTTCTTATCTATAGAAAAATGAGTTTTAATAACGTTTTTACCTGCTCTTATAATATGCAATTTGCCAAACTATTTAAATAGAGATCGAATGAAAGATTGAAGAAAACAAGGCTCTTTTATCGCATCATGCAGGTTGTACGAAAAATTTTATCATACTATGGATTAAATAACTGAATAGCTCCTGATATCGGTGTTATTGAGATAAATAAGCTGTTAATTTCCGCCAATATTTTTTTATCTTTATAGCAGATAACTAAAGGTGCTAAACATTTAAAAAATATCCTGTTATGAAATTTTTCATTGACACTGCGGACCTGGATGAAATCAGTGAAGCAAACGATTTAGGAGTATTGGACGGTGTAACAACCAATCCGAGTCTGTGTGCTAAAATCGGAGTTGAAGATTTTGAAGGCCACATCGCTAAAATCTGTAATATCGTATCCGGTGATGTCTCGGCAGAGGTTGTTTCCACTAAGTATGAAGATATTGTAGCCGAGGGACGGCATCTTGCGGCCATTGCTGATAATGTGGTTGTTAAAGTGCCGCTTATTGAAGATGGTATCAAGGCAATTAAAACACTTTCCGGAGAAGGAATCAGAATAAACTGTACGCTCTGTTTTTCAGCAACCCAGGCTGTAATTGCTGCCAAAGCCGGAGCTTCCTACATTTCACCGTTTATCGGACGTATTGACGATATCTCTTCCGATGGCATGCAGCTTATTGAAGATGTGGTACATATCTATGATAATTACGGTTTTGAAACCGAAATACTTGCTGCCAGTATTCGTCATCCCATGCACGTGCTTGAATCAATGCGATTGGGCGCTGATGTAGCTACCATGCCACTGAGTGTTATTAAGCAACTGTTGGAGCATCCACTTACCGACCGCGGCCTCGAGAAGTTCCTGGCCGACTGGGATTCACTCCAGGAAGAGGTGAAAGCCAAGGAATTGGGTGAATAGGTAAAGGAAATCCATTTTAAGAATGGTCTATTTGAATGCCAGACTCTTTTCAGGGTCTGGCATTTTTTAATGAGATGGACCGATCAGATTTTCAGCAATTTTTGCCGAGGAAAGGACACCAGGTAAACCTGCTCCGGGATGAGTACCCGCCCCAACAAAAAAGAGGTTGTCAATATCTTCAGATCTGTTGTGAGGACGGAACCAGGCGGATTGAGTGAGAATAGGTTCAATAGAAAAGGCTGATCCCTTGTAGCTATTAAGTGTCTTTTTAAAGTGCAGAGGATCAATATAATGTTCGGCAATAATATTCTCCTGAAGATCCGGTAAATAATTCTCTTCCAGGAAATCCATGATTGCATTACGATATTCCGGTCCTTTTTTATCCCAGTCAGTACCACTATCCAAGTGGGGGACCGGAGATAGCACATAAAAGGCCTCGCAGCCCTTTGGGGCCAGGGATGGATCTGTCTTAGTAGGCATATGCAGGTACAGAGAAAAATCTTCAGCAAGCTTCTTACTGTGGAAAATATCCTCTAACAGCCCTCGGTAGCGATCACCCAAAATAATATTATGATGTGCTAGCCCGGAATCCAGATACTGACGTTTTGTGCCAAAGTAGATCACAAAAAGGGACATGCTGTACTTCATCCGCTCAAGCTTTTTATTTGTAT
>JBEPXS010000077.1:0-11228 GCA_041641755.1 Balneolaceae bacterium | reverse complement strand
CCAAAAGCCAGAAAACTTCGCAGCCGATACCGCGAACTACTCACCGACTGCCTAAACAAACACAATGGAACAATCATACAATATTATGGTGATGGAGCACTGTGTACATTTCGCAGTACAGTAGAGGTCCTGTTGGCCGCCAAAGAGCTACAGCAAACTGTAGCAGGAAATGAAGAAGTTAATCTTAAAGTCGGGGTACACACAGGCGACATTCTTTATGATGAGGAGGGGGGAATTTTTGGTGATGGCGTCAACATCGCCTCACGCATAGAATCATTGGGGATAGCCGGCAGTGTCCTGTTCTCTGAACGAGTCTATGAGGATATTAAAAATCATGGTCATTTTACTCCTGTATTTCTCGGCAATTTTGAACTTAAACATGTGGAGCATTCCGTTAAAATTTTTGCCCTTGCCAAAGAGGGGTTGGTACTGCCAAGGTATGATCAGTTGGCTACAACCCGCAGCCCGTTTTTCAACAGTATCGCGGTGCTCCCTTTCCTGAATTTAAGTACCGATCCCGATACCGAGTACTTCGGTAATGGAATAGCTGATGAGATTATAGGAGCACTATCGGGCATTAAAGAACTCAAAGTTACGTCCCGAACTTCCTCGTTCGCCTTTAAAAACAGTAATGAAGATATTTCCTCTATAGCAGAGAAGCTGGGGGTGAGCTCTATCCTTGAGGGTAGTGTTAAAAGTTACGGTAACCAGATTCGCATTTCCGCACGACTGGTTGATGCCGTCAGTGGATACCAGGTATGGTCTGAAACTTACCAACGTGAACTAGACGATATGTTTTCGATACAGGAAGAGATCGCCCGTGCAATAGCAAAAAAACTCCGCACCAACCTGGAAGCAGGTAATGACAAGCGTTCTACTGCACCAACACAAAATGTGGAAGTCTACAACCAGTACCTCAGAGGCAAGTACCACTGGAATATCAAATCAGTGGATCAGATACGGAAAGCGATAGAAATATTCGAAGATTGTGTAGAACAGGACCCACAATTCAGTCTGGCTTACTCCAGCCTGGCCAGCTGTTATGTATTTCTTGGGGCCTATGGACAGCTGCCCCCGCAGACGGTCTATCCAAAGGCACGCAAAGCAGCACTGAGAGCGCTGGAGCTAGAGAAACGATCAGCAGAGGCTCATATAGCGTTAGCACTGGTTGAGATGTTCTATGAATTGAACTGGAATAAAGCAGGCATCTACTTCCACAAAGCGCTTGAGCTCAATCCCGGATCGGCCGAAGTACACCATACCTACAGCTGGTTTCTTTCGGCTATTGGCAACCACCAAGAGGCAATCAATGAAATAAAGCTCGCACGCCAGCTCGATCCTCTCTCTCTTTCTATAAATACGTACCTCGCAGAAGCGTATCTCTATGCCGGTAGATATGAGGAGGCAATGGACCAGTACGAGAATGTCCTCGGAATGGACTCCGGCTATAAGCGAGCTCAACAGTTTAAGGGTTGGCTGCACTGGGAAAAAGGTGAAGACGACAAAGCCCTGACCTTGTGGAAGGATGTGTACAATCAAACGCCCGGCAAGAATAAAGGGATTACCGCACTGGGTGTCGGATATGCCCTGATCGGACAACAGGATAAAGCGGAAGAGGTTATCAAAATTTTAAAGAATCGACAACAAGAGGAAACTTCTGTCTCAGTCAGCGAAGACCTGGCTATTATTAACCTTTTACTCGGAAAGATGGACCAAGCCCTCGACTATAGTGAAGAAGCATTTGAGCAGCGTTTCGGTATATTTTCCATGGTCGTAAACCCGCTCTGGACTGAACATCACGATCATCCCCGCATTAGAAAATTGCTTGATCAGATCAAGCGGGACCAAGTACAACAGGTTACCAAGGGACACGCACCAGAGTTGGATCAGGAAATAGTCACTATCCAGTCCGATTTAAATGAAGAGCTCACCCTTAACCTGGACAACCTGATATATGTTGAGGCACAGGGTAACTATTCCAAAGTGGTATGGATTGAAGACGGGCAGGTAAAATCAAAGCTGTTGCGTATTGTGATTAAGAAGCTCCAAAATCAGCTTATCAGTCCGTTTATCATTCGCTGCCACCGTTCCTATCTGATTAACCTGAAGATGAATTATTCAGTCTCCGGCAACAGCAGGGGATACAAACTCAAATCCCAATACCTGGATAAAAAGATACCGGTCTCACGCAGCAAAGGAAAAAAGATCGTTCCACAGTTAGACTAATTCATGAAACCTCCCGGCTGTTTCTTTTTACAGACTTCTATCACAAAGAGTGTACGTGCATAAAAACAGGGCGGTTAAGTCAGAAGCCCTTGAAATCGAATTTCAATATTAAAACCAAAAAAACTATCAAAGGAGACTTAAATGCAGTTCACTTTTATCAATTTCCTGATCGGATTTTTTTTAATGAATGCGATGCCCCATATGCTGTTCGGACTGTTAAAGATTCGGTTCTTTAGCCTGTTTGGATTTAGTCCGGCCGGTAACCTGGGCTACGCCCTGCTGAATGTAGTGGTGGCGCTCGTGCTGTTTCACTTTCAATTTGGTATCCAAATGCTGTTCAACCATGGAATTATTCTTGGTGTACTGAGTATGATCCTTATCTATCTGCTGACCGGCCGATATTTTTACAATTTGTTCCAGAAAGATGAATAACCACAACACCACTAACTGTCCCTGCAGGTTTATTAAATCACGAATTTACAATTTCCCATTCTTTAATTAACAAAATCTGATGGGACTGAAGGTGGACGCATAACCTTCCGGAACCAGGAAAATGAATAATGTTGCAACTAAGCGTTGACTTTTTTAGAACTTATGTGTATATACTCATAAGTTCTTATGCTCCACAAAGCCAAAAATATCGATTATGATGAGGTGCCCTACTGTGCCTGTCTCAACTCTCGCAAGCTGGCCCGTGCTGTAACCAGCTTTTTTGAACGTAAAATCAAGCATGCGGAAATCAATGGGAATCAATTTTCCCTGCTTGCTGCTCTCAACCGCATGCAACCGGTAACTGTAAATAGGCTGGCTGGACAGCTGGGAATGGATCGTACTACCCTCTCCAGAAATGTAAATCTGCTTGAACGAGATGGGCTGTGTGACAGTCAACCGGGCCGAGAAGACAAACGGCAGCGGGAAATATCCTTAACCAAAAAGGGTAAAGAAAGCCTGGAGAAGGCCTATCCCCTGTGGAAAGAGGCCCAGGAAGAGTTCTACAAAATTTTCGATGAAATTGAATGGAAAAAATATGTTTCTAAAATCAATGAGAACATAGAAGAGTTCTGATTTTTTTAATTTAAAATGTGTATATACACTTAAAATAAGATGGAAAACCAATTTGAATCCTTCGCCCAATCCTTTTTTAAAGTCATAACTAAATACCCTAAAACCGTACTCGCAGCCGGTTTCTTGGTTATCGCATGTGGGATCTGGAATCTTCCAAAATTGGAAAAAGATACCACAACGGAAGCGTTTATACCTGCTGATGACTCTGTACTGTTATACCGCAACAAGGTGAAAG
Source organism: Balneolaceae bacterium (assembly GCA_041641755.1). GTDB lineage: Bacteria > Bacteroidota > Rhodothermia > Balneolales > Balneolaceae > JAMQKA01. Next base: position 7,702 of record JBEPXS010000077.1, on the reverse strand, counting down.
ATATCTTCGGCCTAAAGGATCCTATGGTCATCGCCGTAGTAAACAAGGGGCCGAATGGCGTGTTTACGCCTCATACACTGGCCTTGATTCGACAGCTTACCGAGCAGGTTAAAGATGTTGAAGGGGTCGACTACGACCGTGTTACCAGTCTTGCTACAGAAAACGACATTATCGGCACCGAGGACGGGATGATCGTCGAACCGTTCTACGAATCGTCTCCTGAAACTCAGTCCGAAGCAGATTCGATCCGTAACGCTGTTTTCGATTTCCCTTTGTACATGGGCAGCCTTGTGGGACGAGAAGGAACAGCCACCTTAATTGTAGCCGAGCTGCTCGATCAAAAGCAGGGGACCCGGATCTACCATAAGTTTGCAGAACTTGCAGAAAAGGCACCCACAAAAAATGGGAAAATTCATGTAGCCGGCGAAGGGGCCATATCCGGTTACCTGGCAGACTATATCGGTCGGGATGCCCAGCGGCTCAACCCGATGGGGGCACTCATCATCACGCTGGTACTGGTCGTCGCTTATTTTACTATTCGAGGCGCTCTCATCCCCAACCTGATTGTCCTGGCAACGGTCAGTACCGCGCTTGGCGGAATGGCATTTGCGGGAATAGATTTCTTTGTGATTACCAATGCCCTTCCTATCATTCTGATTGCGATTGCCGTAGCCGACGGTATTCATATCCTGGGTGAATATTATGAAACGGTCGAGCATCACCCCAACTGGGACCAACGAGAGCTCGTCAATGAGACCATGATGCAGATGTGGAGGCCGGTTACCATCACTTCTGTTACTACCTCAGCGGGATTCGTCGGCATCTGGCTCTCATCCTACATGCCACCGATGAAGTATTTCGGCTTGTTTGCAGCATTCGGTGTGTTGGCAGCCTGGATTTTTGCACTAACCGTAGTGCCGGCGGTTCTGATCCTGTTAAAACCTCAGAAAAGTAACATGTTCAAAACAGGTGTTCGGCACGAAAGTGATTTCTTCACCCGCTTTATGCGGCGCTTCGGCAGAGCCGTTATGGATCGCCCCGCCTTAATCTTGTCCATTACTGTTGTGGTTGCTATACTCGGAATAGCTGGGGCATTAGAACTTGAAGTAAATGAACATCGCATTGAGAACTTCCAGTCAGATGAACCGATCGTAAAGGCTAATAACATCATAAACGAAACGACCGACGGAACCACCTATCTGGATGTGGTTATCGAGACGCCCCAAAAAGAGGGGCTGTTCGATCCGCAAAGACTCACAAAAATTGACAGTCTCCAACAGTTTGCCCAAACACTTTCCCATGTGAACGGTTCGACCTCCGTCGTCGACTTTTTGAAGCAGATGAATAAAGCCATGCATGCCGACCGGCAGCAATATTACCGACTTCCGGACGATCCCCAGCTTACCGCTCAATACTTTTTGCTCTATTCTTCGAGCGGTGATCCAACCGATTTTGAGGAGTACATTGACTATGACTACCGCCTGGCCAATGTACGTCTTCGAATTGAAAGCGGGCTCTACACCGATCAAAAAAAGGTAATGAGCGAAATGAATGAATATATAAACACCCATTTTAACGAAGCAGGGCTCACGGCTACCCTCAGTGGACGTACGGCTCTTGATACCCACTGGATCGGGCAGATCGGCGAAAATCATTTCAAAGGAGTTGGTATCGCCCTGCTGCTGGTCACTATATTCGGGATGATCAGCTTTCGCTCGTTTTGGGCCGGAATTTTCGCTTCTTCAACCGTAGCCCTGGCTGTACTTCTGATATATGCCGTGATGGGAGCTTTCGGTATTTGGCTGGGTGTAGGAACCTCCATGTTTGCTGCCATAGCAATAGGGGTAGGTGTGGATTTCTCCGTTCATGCAATCGATCGCTTACGAGTACACACCAGGCAGGAAGGTATGCCCTTGAAAGAGGCCATCCTAAAACTGTATCCCACTACCGGCCGGGCCCTGCTCTTCAATCTTTTTGCAGTGGCCCTTGGTTTCGGTATCCTGGCCACCAGTTCGGTACCCCCGCTCCAGCGTTTCGGCTCGTTGGTAGCCGTCGCCGTTCTATCGGCCTTCTTCAGTGGAATGACCATACTACCTGCACTGATCTATGTAACAAAGCCCGGCTTTCTGTTTAAAGATGCCAGGCATAAAAAAGAGCAAACGAGCATTGCCAAAGGAAAAGCAGCGGCCATGTTGTTGTTTATATTGGCCACTCCAGCCCTGTTGACAGCACAGGAACTGCCCGATGGGATTGCCATCGTTGAAAAGGTAAATTCACGGGATGACGGTCAGTCCGTCAAACGAGATATGAAAATGACGCTGATAGACCGGCGGGATAAGATTCGCGAGCGGGAGACCGTCGGCTACCGAAAATATTACGGCGAGGAAAAAAGATCCATATTTTTCTACCAGAGTCCGACCAATGTAAAAGGTACGGCATTTCTGACCTACGACTACGCGGATCCGGACAAAGAGGATGACCAGTGGCTCTACCTCCCCGCCCTACGAAAAACACGCCGAATTTCGGCCAGTGACCGAGGCGACTACTTTCTCGGCACCGATTTCACCTACGAGGATATCAAGCTGGAGACCAAGCTGGGTAAAGAGGATTATAACTGGAAAACGATTGGTACTGATACTGTTGACAGCCACAACGTAATAGTACTGGAAGCAATACCCGTGGATAAAGAGACAGCCGAAGAGCTGGGGTATGGCAAGATTCATTCCTATATCGACCCCGATATCTGGATTAGCCGAAAGGGAGAATTTTGGGATGAACGTATGAATCGCCTCAAGACCATCCGTATCAAAGATATCCGGAAAGTAGATGGAATATGGACCGCCCACCGGCTTGAAGCCGAGAACCACAAGACCGGTCATCGAACCATATTTGAATTCAGTAATGTGGATTACGAAGAATCGGTTCCAGACCGGCTGTTTACCGAACAGGCTCTTCGAAGAGGTGTCCGTTAATGCACAATCAAAAAAATCTATCTGCAGACTGCACAATGATTTTTTCTCGAATTCCAACCATCGTGAAGTTGCTTTTCCTACTTCTGCTGGTACTGCTTTCTTTGACTGATTCGGCCGGAGCTCAAATAATCGGGCAAGCCCACTGGGACCTGAGATCAACCGTTGAACTCGAATCGGCCTACCGGACAGCTGCTGCCAAGTTCCAAAAATCAGAGGTTATCATTACTCCGGAGCTGAATGTCAGTCTGCCGTTCGATATCAGACTGCGGGGAATCGGGCGTCTCCGTGCCGACCCATTTGACGAACTGGATCCAGGCCAACCTGCGCAATATGAACTGGCAATGCTCAATAAACGAACCTATCTCGGAGATAATACTGAGTTCGAGCTTCGCGAGCTATTTATAGATCTGTTTGTGGGTCCCGCCTTTTTAAAGGTGGGCAAGCAGCAAATAGTATGGGGTAAAACAGATGGGCTGAAGCTCCTGGATGTCGTAAATCCACAGAACTTCCGGGAATTTGTACTGGATGACTTTGAAGACTCCCGCATCCCACTCTGGTCATTGATGGCAGAGATTCCATTAGGCAAACTCACAGCACAGGTAATTTGGATCCCCGACCGAACATATCATAAACTTCCAGCTCCAGGTGCTGATTTTCGCTTCAGAGTACCAGAATTTTCCCTAAATGTATCGGATGGTTTTGCTACCACCATACAACCTATCGAACGACCGAATGATTTTTTCGGAGACTCCGACCTTGGGCTTCGGCTGTCCACCTTCTGGAAAGGGTGGGATCTTACACTGAACTATCTTTATCACTACTATGATATTCCGGTGGTAACCCGCTTTATAGAAACCACCCCAACGCGACGAATCATAGTTGACCAACATTATCGCCGTTCGCACCTCACCGGTCTCACCTTCAGCAATGCCTTTGGGGACTTCACCCTGCGGGGAGAGTCTGCTCTCTCATTCAACCGCTATTTCCGGACTCCCGACTTGACCGACCATGACGGCGTCAAGAGAGCCGCGACTCTCGACTATGCCCTGGGGCTGGACTGGTTCGGTCTGGATGACATGCTGGTAAGTACTCAACTTTTTCAAAACTGGATTCTACGGGAAAGCGTAACACCTCTTTACCGGGAACGCGTTGACACCAGAATGTCTCTGCTCATAGAACGAACATTTATGAATGAACGCCTTGAAGTAGAGCTACTTATGCTCGTCGGCCTAAATGAAACAGACGGTTTTATCCGGCCGAAAGTGGTCTACGAATGGAAGAGCAACCTGAACATCTGGGCAGGGGTTGATGGTTTTTGGGGGGACCACAAAGATTTAATCGGCCAGTTCAATCGGCAGGATCGGGTATTATTAGGTTTAGAGATTGGGCTATAACCGGAGATAAACCGTAACGCCAAATTGATAGACAGATCTAAGAGCCTGTCGGCCTTAGCTTAATCTACTGCAAAACCGTTTTATTCTTCCTCTTCCGGGTATAATATTTGATACTTATGTTTTGACCGGTCAACATCAACAGTTTGTATGGTACCGTCAAACCAGGTAATCTCTATACTCTCAGGAGGCTTTTTTGCTCCCAGGATCTGTGTAGCGCTGTTTTGGGACCAATACCCGGAACCGGCCTGGATCTCTCGACGAGGACCTTTGCTCCCATCTTTATAGACAAGCCTGACGCTCGACCCGATGCCATCCCGGTTACGCTCCGGGCCAACCAAATGTATGGTAAGTCCAGACTTGGCATGTTGATTTAAAAATAGCTTGAGAGGAGCTTGGTTTTGCATAATCGCCAGATCAACTTTACCATCTTTATTAAAATCGCTTAGGGCTGCCCCTCGTTGTTCCCCATATACCTTTATTCCACTCTGGTTACCCTTAACCACCTCAAATCCTCCCTGTCCATCTCCTTTCAACCAAAGGCCACGGCCTGCATCCTGCCTGGGAACAACTCTGGGAAAGGAAAAAAGATTTTGACTTAAAAACAGATCCTCATTCCCGTCACTGTTGAAATCAGCTACGCCAGCAGAAAAAGCAGCCGTAAATTGTGATTCGACAGGTAGAGAATGAGCCGAAAATTGTCTTCCTTCATTTTGATTTATGAAAACCATGTGTTGCCCGGTATTTGCATATTTGGAAGGTATATTTTGTAGTTGAGTTCCAAGAAGTTTCTCAAGATCAGAATTAGCAAAATCTTTGTAAGAACGAACATTCCTTGTGATAACAGGAAGTGAACTATTTAATTCATTTAGATTTCTCCTTGGTACATATGCTGACATATTTGGCTCATAATAAGCCTCAACTATTTCTACACGCTGATCCCGATCAAAGTCATCGTAATACACTTTCAATGGATGATCCTCTCCTCTGGCAAACATCCTGTTCTCCCCCGAATTAGTAGCTATAAAATCGGGCCACCCGTCACCATTAAAATCACCGGTTGTAATCCCATTCCACCAACCCTTAAATTGATTAAGACCTACTGATTTAGTGATTTCCCTGAATATACCGTTTATATTCCTGAACAGTTTTATACTACCCCATTCGGTACTTATCAAAAGGTCCTGATCCTCATCCCGGTCGTAATCTGTGAAAACTGCCCCGGTTACCAGTCCCACATTCTTCAAGGCTTCTGAATTTTTTTTATCCAGCACAAACTCGCCATTAACGTTAGTAAAAAGTCGAGAACTAGCATCAACCGGATACTGAGTTGGAACAAATCGTCCACCCACAAAAAGATCTATATCCTCATCTCCATCGTAATCAGCTGCAGCAAGAGGTCCAGTAGTTGAGTATGAACCTGAAATTTTATTCTTGCGGATTATATTACTTTCATCAGTAGTTTCTGTGCGGTAGTGATAAGCAGAAGTAGAGTTACTAAATCCCTGTTCATAATTGGAATTGCCAACTAATATATGTGTACTATTTTGTTCAGCCCAGCCAATAATTCCTGTCAAATCACCCGAGGCTTTTCCCGTTATCCCCCCAAGCTCTCTGGACTCAAACTTACCAGCTCCATTATTCTCAAAAAATCCCAACCTACCTCCTTTACCCGTTCCCAAAAAGAGATCATCGTCATTATCCTGGTCAACATCAATCCACGCGATACCTGGTCCCAGCTGGCTAAGTTTTATGGGTAGCAGAGGTTGGATTTCGAAATCGTTAAACTTCTCTTCGTAGTGTACATAGTCAATTCTGTCAGAGACATCCTCAAACAAAGGCAATTTCTTATTTTTTTCACTACTATTCAGACTCGGAATACTTTCTTTTTCTTCTTGTGATTCAGCCTGATCGATCTCGTAAATCCTATTGGCTTGTATGCTATCCAACACAGTAACCTTTCCATTTGGCCATGTAATCTTTAACACATGATTCTTATTCTCTTCACGTGCAGCAAATACAACAAGTGGATCGGAGCCAGACAAATAACTGCCGCCAGATGCCACTTCTTTTTGCTGAATAATGGGACCTCCTTGTAGCTTAACTTTGGCACCAATGGACCGAGTATTAGGTTGTTCCCCCTTTAGCCTAACAGCAATACGTGCAGCGGTTGATCTGTTTTCAAAAATAGCAGGTTCTCTGTTTAGACGATTTGTAACTATATCTATGTCCCCGTCATTATCAAAATCTGCTATAGCCATACCGTGTGAAATGTCTGCTTCGCCAAATCCCCACTCTGTTCCTTTTTTGGTGAAGGTCAAATCTCCATTATTTTGAAGAGCCACGTTAGATAATTGAAGAGAAGGATATTCTAATATGTATCCCTTCCCATCATTTTCTTTTGTAAATTGGCTTAGACTTCGCTGGGTATCTAAATCGAGTACATCCCGGGCATGGCCGGTGTTAATAAGCAGATCTTCGTATCCATCCAGATCTACGTCCAAAAAATTAGTTGCCCACGACCATCCTGTGGCTTCAATTCCACTGTAGGAGGCAATCTCTGCGAATGTATGATCACCTCTGTTCAGATGAAGCGTGTTCTGCATATACTGTGGCTGACTATCCATTTCTTCAAGTCCCCCTACAAACGGTGTATAAGTAACCATCTGTCGCATACGTTGCTGGTGTCTTGAACCAAGCATTTCTGTTACGAAGATGTCAACGAATCCATCTCTGTTAATATCAGAAAAATCCACACCCATAGAGGAAAAACTTTGTTTTCGTAAAGCCATCTTATCGATTTCCCGAAATCTTCCGTCTCCCTGGTTGATCCAAATACGATCCGGGGTCCAGAAATCATTGCAGACATATAAATCGGGTAGTCCGTCAGTATTCAAATCCTGAAATTTTGCTGTTAATCCCCAATCCGGCTCTAACCCTTTTTTGGCTCCTGATGAGTCAAAAAATCGATTTTTCGTATCTTCAACCTTTTCAAATCTGCCATTCCCATTGTTAACATAAAGTTCATCTTTCGTACCCAGTTCTCTTCGATCTGGTTTGCCTGTTCCGGGGATAAGCCTAAAATGATCATCAAAGGGAGGTATGAGTGTAAAAGTATCTCCTTCCTTGCTTACAGTATTTTCCCACGCTAACTCAGCCATAGAAAAAAGATCTTTGACCGTCTTTTTTTTATAATTTGTGATATACAAATCCAGATCGGAATCTCCATCAATGTCGGCCAGTGCCATAGTAGTACTACCGTTACTGGAACCCAAACCACTCTTCGTGCTTATATCGAAATGTCCCTTTCCGTCATTCAAATAGAGCACATTCTGCTGA
>JBEPXS010000076.1:0-11315 GCA_041641755.1 Balneolaceae bacterium | reverse complement strand
AACAAGTATCGTGAAAATTTTGATTCAGACGGCAGATACATAAAATCAGCATGGACAAAACGTTTTTCACCAATAAATTTACGCGATTAATAAAATCAACATCGAGGTACTACTATGGGTAGGGCATTATTAATAATTTGTGCAGGCGTATTTGTAGGATTAGGTTATGTGGGAATAGGTATCAATTCACAAACCAAGCAGGTAACCCAATCGAATGTAAGTTATGCAGAGGTAATACATGCCCGTAATGTGGCTCATACCGCAATTCAAATCGGCATGAATGAGATGAACAAAGATACGTCTTTTGCAAATACTCATCACGAAGGCAATAAATGGAGACCTGTAATTAGTGGTGATACAGCTGAAGTATATTTCGACGTAATTGAAGGTTCCAGCGCCTACCTTGATACCTCGGTCGTTCGGGTTTTTGCCACAGCGAAATCTGGAGGTTATGAAAGTTCAGTTGTAAGCTTATATCGCCGGTCCAACTTTGACTTTGTACCTAATTTTACCTCGGCTTTATCCTTTGCTACGAATAATTTTAGTTTTTCAATGGGAGGTAGTCCCCAAATTAACGGAAATGCTCCCTCCGGTGCAGGCTGTCCAGAAAACAAACCGGGTATTACAACAATGGATGACACGGAAACAGCCTATGTGGATAACCAAACTTCCGGTAATTCAAACTTAACCGGGAATCCACGTACGGAAACCGACAGCAGTCTTTCTTATTCTCCCGTTGACTCTTTAATTTCCCGCCTGCATGATTTAGATGGTACTAAGTTTATTACGGGAAGCTACAAAGATAATTTAGGTACACAGAACGAACCTGGGGTTTTCTTTGTAGAAGATCAGGCTAAATTATCAGGTGGCATAAGTGAAGGATATGGAATTCTCGTAATCCGATCTGATGCAGATTTGATGTATGAAGATAGTGATGGTACTATTTTAGATGTGGCCGGTAATGTTACTTTTAATGGTTTAGTGATCTTTGAAAATGCTTACAACTTTGACGGAAGCGGAACGCCTACGATAAACGGATCGGTATTGGTAGGAAATACCGACGATTATTCCGGAGAAATAGATGTAGATATCACTGGTAACCTGACCATTCAGTACGACTGTACAGGAGAGAACTACGCCAAAAAGGCCGCAGCCCGTATGGTTCAAATGAATAAGTACAAGCGATTAACGACCTACGAGGACTTTGGTAAATAGTTCAGGGTATAATAGGTATTAGCATTCTTGAGGTTGGAGTGATCTTCCGACTAAAACGAACGAGAAATGCTTTACAATTCCTTTCTTAGTTAAGGCTGGGATGATTAATCGAAACTGATCTCTTTTTAGATTATACACAAAGTTTGATAGACTCTCTCAGTGGCGGGAACCAGCCGTTCTTTGGGGATAGCTCCAAAATTCTTCTATACCGTTGATACTGGTTTGTCTTCGAACATACTCTTAATTGGCAAACTCTTCCTCCGGACGCTTGTAAAATTTCCAGGTGTCTTGTGGTAAATAGTGGTTTCATTGGTTCCCTAATCCTGATTATCATCCTCCTCTAAGGTCTCTACTTCGGTGGTAGCTACTGGCTGGAGGTAGTTCAGCCCATTATTGTACTGATAGATGCCAAAAAACGGCTCTTATTGCAGGTACCCTATCCCCAGTGTATCTGGTGATCTTGTCAGACTGCCAGTGATTCCCCAATGGCCTATTTTTAAGACTTCGACTTAAGTATGTCTCATAGACCTTTAAGTGACCTTCCAACATATCGATTTTGTAAACTTTGAAGGTCTGCATGGCCTGCCGCAGTTTCCATAGAACCATTAAAATTTGTGATACTCCCGCCTGCCAACCAGTCTCGATCGGTCAGCTGCAGAATAACCTGATCAGAGAATCCAAAGTCCGCTGATGGGGTTATTAGCCAACCTTTTTCTGGCTTTGTAAGCATTACTAGAATCCATCGGCCAAGTTCCGAAATTTCTGGGTTCGCCCATATTGAGTGAGGTGGCGTGTTAGTATATTATTGGGTAAATGGATGTCTCATAAGAACTTACAAGTATAAATACTCCTATATACACTAAATGCTTCAATTTACACCACACGAAGTTACGTATTATTTGTACAATTGAATTTGTGTTCAACTCTGTTAAATTGAACAGACCCAATGTCTAATAAAACAACTTCTTATGAATAGGAAAGACTTTATCAAATCGGCCTCGGCGTCTGCTTTTCTTGTATCCACCGGAATTGATTCGGTTTTCAATCATTCTTCAATGGCTGATTCCAATTCTATAAACACAACCACAGGTACAATACCCCGCGATCAGCTTGGGTTCACCCTGGTGCATGAGCATATTCTTTCAAGGTTCGGTCCACCCGCCCAAGAGCCTGGTCAATATTACACGGAGCAAGTCATTAAAGATGTGGTGCCCTACCTTAAATACATTAAATCACTTGGATGTGATACGATCGTCGATTGTACAGCCGCCTATTTCGGACGAAATGCTGCTCTCCTAAAAAAGATATCTCAACAGACCAGTATCAAAATTGTAACAAACACCGGAATTTATGGAGCCGCCGGTGACGATTACGTGCCCGAATATGCTTACAAAGAGTCAGCGGAGCAGCTTACCGGCCGTTGGGTTGATGAATTTGAAAACGGAATTCAGGGAACAGACGTGAAACCCGGTTTCGTAAAAATAGGAGTTGACCCTGGCCCGCTTTCTGATATAGACACGAAGCTGGTGCGGGCCGCTGCCCTCACACATCGCGAGACTGGCCTGCTGCTCCAGATACACACATCTGATAATCCTGAGGCTGTAGATCAACAATTGAATATTTTAAAAGAGGAAGGTGTAAGCCCCACAGCCTGGGTGTGGGTACATGCACAAAATGTAGACTCGGCGGATCCACTGCTAAAAGTTGCCCAAAGAGGAGCCTGGATCTCCCTGGATGGTCTCCGCAATCCAAATTACCTGAATGGTTATGGCGATGGTTCCAGCACTGTCGAGCACCACCTGAAACTCGTTAAGTCGTTTAAGAAAGCAGACATGTTGGATCGCATTCTCCTTTCCCACGATGGGTCTACTTACCCACCGAAAGGCTCGTCTAAACGCCCGTTGGATGTGCTTTTTAATACATTCATCCCTGTGCTTAAGGCGTCTGGTTTCAGCAAAGATGAGATTGATCAATTAACCGTGAAGAATCCGGGAAAAGCATTCTCTTTAAAAGTAAAAACTCTCTAAAAAATATGACTTTTTTCTTGATAGGTTTTGGTATCGGTACTCTAATGATCAGTGGAATCAACTACTACGAGGATAATCACTGGAAATTTCTGCCTACCAAATATATTACTGCTACCGGTTTCATCTCGATAGTTACAGGAATGATCTTGATGTTTTATTAAGCTACAATTCTTGTATTTATATTAATCAGGTTTTTAGTGTTTAAATTTGGAACGTGCGATGCGTTATAAATTAAGTACACCATTCACAATATTAAGCTATAGTGAATTTTTGTCGAAGTTTAGTTAAATATTTGGGAGTTATTCCAAATATTTAATCTTTACTTGAAAACATATTAAATCCAGCATTTATAGCGTTAATATTTTGTTAAGGATTCAAAGACAGATCATTAATTTGTGAACATGGCAATAAGAACGCTCAATTTATATTGGCTACTTCTTTTGGTAATTATTTTAATCGCTTGTAGTAACCCTTCAAGTAATAGTGAAAATCGAGAATTTACCGGGACCATCCTGAAGATGTCAGGGCAAGAGGTTGTGCGTACAGAAGACGGACAAGTTACTGGTGTTCTCTCCGTTAATGAGGGGGAAGAATCTACTTTGATAACAATATACTTTCTGGATGAACAAGGACAACAGTTTCATCCCAGTGCGCCAGACTTCAAACTGGACTGGCAAATATCAGACATTGATATTTTAGGTATAAACCAGGAAACGAGCGATGGGAAATGGGGATTCCACCTAAATGGGATAGCTCAGGGGACTACGAATGTTTCTTTTTCGGTATGGCATACCTCAGAAGAACAATATGAGTTACAGACTCCGAGTATTCCTGTCCAGGTAAATTAATGCAAACTACTGATTTCCTAAATACCAGCTCTAATTATTCTTTTAAATTGCAAATTCTTCATATACTCTATTCTCACGCCAGTTCTTCCCCCTTTCTATAGACTGGGAAATACTGGCCCTCACCTTGTTCAGAATAATTCTATCCGGCTTAAGATATTAAATAATACCGTTCTCTTTTAAGTACAGCAGCGGGCCATAAGATGAGAATATGTTTGGATTAATCGGAAAATAAGCTAAAAACGGAATGATATCTTGTAATTCTTGTTACATAACATTCCGAAAGTAATTTTAACCCATTATTTAGTCTGAATTTTCTTTGTCTCAAGTAGAAGCATCTAACAGTTATACTCACCTGCTCAGAGATTTAAACCTTTACGTCATATTCAGCATCACCCTTTCTGCCGTAATGGGTGTAGCCACCATCGCCCCTGCCCTCCCTAAAATGGCCGATGTGCTGGAGGTTTCAAATGAGCAGATCGGGTTATTGATCACTTTTTTTACACTCCCAGGCATCTTTTTGACGCCACTGCTTGGTGTATTGGCCGACCGGATTGGTAGAAAAGCAATTCTTGTACCTTCCTTGTTCATATTCGGTATTGCCGGCACGGCTTGTGCATATGCCCCAGATTTTACCTGGCTACTGGTCTTGCGCTTCTTTCAGGGGATTGGCGGAGCTTCTCTCGGTGCTCTTAATGTAACACTGATCGGCGACCTGTATTCCGGCAACCGGCGGGCTACGGCCATGGGCTATAATGCCAGTGTACTAAGTGTAGGTACAGCATCCTACCCCGCTATTGGAGGCGCCCTGGCCACCCTTGGCTGGTTCTTTCCGTTTTACCTTTCGCTGCTGGCGATACCGGCAGGAATATTCGTGATCTTTTCTCTACAGAATCCGGAGCCCCAAAATGGGACTGAACTGAAAGAGTATCTCACCGATGTGTTGGGATCGATTAAATCCCCAAAAGTTATCGGATTATTTACAGCCAATTTTTTGACATTTATCATGCTTTATGGCGGATATCTGACCTATTTCCCTATCTTGCTGGATGAACGGTTTGGGAAATCATCATTTGTCATCGGCCTTTTTCTATCCGGTTCTTCCGTTGTCACTGCCCTTACCTCATCTCAACTGGGTAAACTGACTGCACGTTTTTCAGGGCCCAATTTAATTGCCACAGCTGCCATTATTTACATCACTGTTTTTTTAATGATTCCCCTTGTGGCTAATATTTGGCTGTTAATGATTCCGATTGCCCTATTTGGATTTGCACAAGGAATAAATATTCCGAGTGTGCTAACTTTGTTAACACAACAGGTACCTTCAGAACTGCGAGCAGCCTTTCTTTCAGTCAACTGGACTGTTTTGCGGGCGGGACAAGCAATCGGGCCAGTACTCCTGGGGATAGTTTACAGTATAGCAGGAATTAACGGAACTTTTGTTCTGACAGCAGGATTGGGACTGGTCTTTGTAATTATTTCACTTGTGCTGATCAAATAAACTGCTAAATTACAGGAGTCGGAAGTGGAATTTACTCAAAAAATTAAATCCCGGGAGTATCCGTCCCGGGATTCATGCTTTAGGTTTCAGCATTTAGGAGTGACTAGTTGACTAACTAGATTAGGGTCTTAGAGAGACAAACATTAGTGCTTGTATCTGTGTACAAGAGTGCTTTACCCCCAAAGTGTTACAAAAAAAATTATTTTTTTCTTAAACTGTTCTTTTTCCCATGAATAATACTACTATTTCATCTCCAATAGGACCTTTAACAATTAGTGCGGATGATGATAATATCCGAAAAATTACCTTCTCAGAGGGCACAGGGGGTGATTTGGATAAACAACTATCACACCGGGTTTTGTCTTCTGCGTGCCGACAATTGGAGGAATATTTTGACGGAGATCGTACCGAATTCGACCTTCCCCTCAATCCCGAAGGAACCGACTTTCAGAAAAAAGTGTGGGAAACTCTGCTTGATATTCCGTTTGGATATACTTTTACCTATCTGGAACTTGCCCAAAAACTGGGTAATCGAGACACTATTCGTGCTGCAGGTCGTGCCAACGGTCAAAATCCGATACCAATTATAATCCCATGTCACCGAGTTATCGGTTCGGATGGCAAACTGGTAGGGTACTCAGGTGGAATTGAGCGTAAACAATGGCTCCTGAAACATGAAGGGGCTATCCTGTTTTAACCCGGCTTTAGTCTCTACTTTTAGAACTGAGTCATTATTTTTTTAGTTTGGTTTCATTAAACAATTTTCTCGGCAGAGCCCCCAAGGCAGAGTTATCGGAAAATTCTTAAGTTTAATAAAAAAGGTAAGCCAATGAAAAAGATCACAACAATTATTGTACTCTGTACAGCATTGAATTTTGCCCCGGAGATTGGTCATGCACAAGATAACGGATTCGGTATTGGTGCAATGATCAACAGTCCAACGGGCATTAGTTACAAAGCGTGGATTAATGGGGATGCTGCTGTTGCCGGTGCAGTTACTTTCAACATCTCCGAGGGGGTCTCCTCATTCTATACTCACGCTGATTTCCTCATGCATAGTACCGGGGATGGTACAGTGGAGCTGGATTCTGGAGTTATGCGCTTTTATTACGGTGGTGGGTTACGGCTCCGTTTCAATGATCTAACTGACGATACCAGACTTGGAATTCGGGCCCCACTGGGTACAACTTACCAGTTTGAAGAGTTTTCGGGCGATATATTCTTTGAATTTGTCCCCACGATACTCTTCGATAATTTTAACTTCGGATTTAACGGCGCTTTAGGGTTCAGGTATTATCTGAACTAATTTTAATTTCGAATTATGAAATATTATTCGATTCAATTGGAGAAAATTTAGCCTTACCAGAATTTTCCTTCCTTTACCAACATTAATTTAAATCTCTAATATCAAATTAGTGAATAAACGCGCCCGCAAAAAAGCCGAAGAATTGCATGTTGATTCCATAGAGCGACACATATTTCTTTGTGCCGATCAAACAAAACCAAAATGTTGTAAAAAAGAGATCGGGTTGAAGTCCTGGAAATTCCTAAAGAAAAGGTTAAAAGAACTGGATCTGGTGGGAAAAGGCGGTGTTTATCGAACCAAGGCAAACTGCCTGCGCATCTGTAAACGTGGTCCCATTGCTGTTGTCTACCCCGATGGTACCTGGTATCACTCCTGTACTCCCGAAGTACTCGAGCACATAATCCAGGAGCACCTAATCGGAGGTACTCCTGTCAAAGAATATATGATCATAGAACACCCCTTACCTATTCCAAAAAAAAAGTGAGTTTTGTTGCCAAAAATATAAATTGGCATGGTTTGGTATCCATTTCGTATACTGGAACTGGACGAGACGTTTCAAGAGATCTGAACCATAACAAACGTTTACATGTCAGAAGCCAGCTCACAGGCTAACAGGTGGTACTCCATAAAAAAATGGGGATTGGCTATCGCAGGTCTATTCATCTTGATAGTCGGTTTGGGATATGGCATCGAGCGTCATGTAGAATCCCTCCTTAAAGGCCAAATTCAGGATCTGGGAAACTCATTCGCCGGAGATCGTTACCAGTTCCGAATGCAAAATTTCGACTTCCAGCTTTTATCTCGGAAAGTAACGGCTACTGATCTGGCTTACGAGCCCACTTCTTCATCAGATGATTCTACGCATCTCATCAGCTCAACAATTGATGCGGTGAATCTGCAAGGAATTGGACTTATTCCTTTCTTATCGGGAGGTGTGATCTCAATAAATAATATATCCTTAGAGAGCCCGATTTTAATCCTCAGAGGCAGGGTTGGCCGTAATCCTTTTGCCCATTCGAATATATTTCCCGGGCAATCTTCCAATCCGAATTTTCCCAAAATCCAAATTGAGCATTTTGAACTGTCCGGCGCCAAGTTACAGCTCCTTCACCCGGCCGACAGCAGCCGGGAAGCCTCCGTTCAAAATCTGAACCTACAGTTGAATGGCATGGTCATTGATTCAACAACTATCAACCGACCTACCCTTTTTGAATTTAAAAGTGGTAACCTGCAAGCAAAAAACATCTTCAGCCAGTCGCCGGGAAATTTTTATAACTTTAAAATTGCATCTTTGAAGGCTTCCAGTAACGACTCCTCCCTAACAGCCGACTCTGTTTCGTTGCAACCACGTTATCCCAAGCAGACTTTTTCCCGGGAGTATGGAAATGAGACTGACCGGGTGGAGTTAAAAATCCCGGGGCTTCAGTTTAACAATCTTGATATATCGTCCCTTTTCAACAACCGGTTGCACGCCGATCATCTCATACTGAAACATGCACAGATGGATATCTATCATAACAAGCGGATGCCATCCCCTCCCGATTTGCAACGATCACTTCCACACATCGCATTGCAAAACCTTGCTATGGAAATAGATTTGGATACCATCTCTGTTGAATCTTCCAGAATTAGCTATTCTGAGCATCTGCCGAAAGTTGCCGAACCCGGTAAAGTTACATTCGGGAACTTTTACGCTTCGATCTACCATATTACCAATGATTCTACTCAATTTAACAGGAAGAAAGCAATAATACTGGATGCCCAAATGTCAATCATGGATGCGGCACCACTGAATGTTTATGTCTCATTTCCCTTTAATACCGATAAGCATCACATGAAAGGTTCGTTGGGCCGTATGCAGATGAAAAAACTGAATCCTGTATTAACACCGCTTGGATTTGTACGGGTAACATCCGGCACTATCAATCATATGGAATTTAATATCTACCTGACTCCCAAAGAGTCCACCGGCAACGTTCTCTTTAATTATACCGACTGCAGTATTGAACTGGTGGAGCGGCATGACATTACAGAAAAAAATAAACGAATGCTTACTTTCCTGGTAAATACATTCAAAATAAAATCATCCAACGACTCACCGCCACTTCGCGATGGCACGGTCTCCTTTGAGCGTGATCCGCAACGCTCGATGTTTCATTATTGGTGGAAATCACTCTTCAGCGGTATGAAAGACAGTATCGGCTTGTAGAACAGGCTGCTGAACATGTGGATCTGAATGATTACTTTGTGATGAATGAACTCTGAAATCAACCGATTTTATCTTGCAGATACCTACTCCCGATGATATAAAACGAGCCCATCAAATTATTACCGAACGAGTTCATAATACCCCTGTCTTTGCTAACCACGCACTGGATACCCGTACCGGGAACCAACTATTTCTAAAATGTGAGAATTTCCAAAAAGTGGGTGCATTCAAGTTTCGCGGGGCATCAAACGTCATTTTTTCTTTATCTGATAAAGACGCTAAAAACGGAGTAGCTACCCATTCCTCCGGAAATCATGCACAGGCTGTTGCACTGGCGGCCCGGATTCGAAATATACCAGCGTTTATTGTGATGCCGAAGAATGCTCCCACTGTAAAAGTTGAGGCAGTGAAAGGATACGGAGCTGAAATCACCTTCTGTGAATCTAACCTGCAGGCACGGGAATCCACGCTCCAAAAGGTGGTGACCAAAACCGGTGCAACATTTATCCATCCATACAATAATCCAAAGATAATAGCCGGTCAAGGGACCGCTGCCCTGGAACTGATGAAGGAGCAGCCAGACCTGGATATAATTATGGTACCGGTCGGCGGAGGCGGACTGCTCAGTGGCACGTCTATAGCAGCTTCTCAATACCACAACATCAAAGTAGTAGGTGTAGAACCGGAGGAGGCAGACGATGCCCACCGCTCATTCAAAGCCGATAAATTGATTCCCCTGGAACAGACTGAAACCATAGCCGACGGGCTGCGAACTTCTCTTGGTGATCTCACTTTTGCCTGCATCCGGGAGCATGTCGATGATATTCTCACGGTCTCCGAAAACGAGATTAAACAGGCGATGCGGTTTGTATTGGAGCGGGTCAAAATTGTAATTGAACCCTCCAGCGCCGTACCCATAGCAGCGCTTTTGAACGGCAGATCAGATATTGAAGGCAAGAAAGTGGGTGTTATACTTTCCGGTGGTAACGTAGACCTCGATCACCTTCCCTGGAACAAATCGAGTTAAACGGCTAAAGTTGAAGATTATCTATTGACGGAAAAAAGAATTGAAAACAGGCTGTTGACAAACCACATAAGTAAAATAACAATACTTGGAGCCGGGGTCAGTGGTATTACCACTGGTATTGTGCTGCAACTGCTGGGGTACCAAACGGGAATAATTGCCAAAGATCGGGCTGATAATCCCCGCAAACCTGACGATCCGGCCTTTGCAAGCCTCTACCCTTCGGCATCCATCATCCCACATTCAGTTTTTGGAGATAAGATTTTGAGCTACATCAGAGATTCACAACGCCTGTTCCACTTATTGCACCACCGACGGGTGGATGGCCTCACGATCAACCGCCATTATGAAGTTTTTGAATATGAGCAGAACGATCCCGCATACGCATCCTGTGTTGACCATTTTCACCGAATCCCCGACCATTGGAGATCTGTTCCCTTGATCCCGCATCATTCATCCACAGATCAATTATACGGGTGGAGCTTCAATTGCCTGTTCGCCGACTGGCCGATCTACCTTCCCCGGCTCTTTCACTGGTATAAACAACTCGGTGGAAGTATAACCATCAGGAGATTACATCGGGAAGAGCTGGACAAGATCCGGTCTCCACTGATCAACTGTACCGGGCTGGCCGGACAACAATCTCTTTTTGGCGATCCGGATAGGAAATCCAGCCGTATTATGAAGGGACACCTGATAAAAATAATGGGCACTCCCGACCTGCAGAACCGGCAGGGACAAACAATCTCCTACAACTACAATCCACGAGCTGATCTCTATTCGGATGAGAAAGGAAATTCGCAGGACCTGTACTGTTATCCGCGTAGCGATGGCTGGATACTTGGGGGAAGTCGCCTGAAAGGCACGATTGATAAAATGGGAAACTGGCAGGGAAATACGACGGAAGCCGATACCACCAATATCAATGGGATACCGGTGCCAACACCCATCCTTGAAATGAACCGTGACATCCTGGCCACCACTTTTGGCGTATCGCTGGCCAACTATGCTGACAGGACAGCTTATGTAGGCTACCGGTTTATTTGTAAGAGGCAAGGTGGACTCCGGCTGGAGAAAGGAACCGAAACAGATGGGATGTTGATCCACAATTACGGGCATGGTGGTGCGGGAGTGACCCTCTCATGGGGGTGCGCTATTGAAGTGGCAAGGCTTCTACAAACAGAAGGC
>JBEPXS010000075.1:0-11333 GCA_041641755.1 Balneolaceae bacterium | reverse complement strand
CAACTCCGGTCAATTGTGACCATTTTGCCTTTCTTGCTCTCACCCCGTTCCCACTGCTCTCCATTGATCCTAATGCTAAATTGCTTCGCCCAGTCGGGTATCCTCAGTTCAAGGGGGAACTGTACATCGTGAGGAGCTTGAATTGTGAAATTAATAGTTTCCTTGAATGGATAATCTGTTTCCTCAACAACTGTTACCCTGGTGCCATCTCCCACCCGAGCAGTAACTTCACTCGATGAGTATATCATAGCTGCCAAGCCGTTGTTGCTAGTGGCATACCAGAGATTCTGAACTAATTTAGGCCATCCCTGGTGCATATTGGTAGTACAGCAAGGATATCCGGAAAGCACACCATAACAGAGCTGGGCATTCGCATCATTATAAAAATTCCGAACCTCATGTGTTATCTGTACCTGATTGGCCTGCTGGAAATATTGACGGCGACTATAATCATCATTGTGTTGAGTAGGCAAAGCGTTGTAGGCGACCTTCTCCAGATAATCGGCAAAGTAGGTGTCACCGGTTATCCGGGCAAGCTGTTCAAACGAATACATCATTTCCACCACCGTGCATAGCTCTGTACCCTGTGTGGGACTATTTCCATGAAGGTTTTCATCCGCTCCATACAAACCGGACACAAAACCATGTATTTTTTTAAGATCAGACAATCCATCTTTTACGGCCTCTGCATTACCTGGATTGTGGTTCTTCTGATAATAAATAACCGGTTCCTTCAATCCCATCGCAACATTTACCGTATGAAGGTCAGGTACGGGATTTAATTGAGCAATTTTACCGCTACCGAATACTTCTTTCCAGTTATAGGTCTGTGAGTGAATCAGATCTCCCAGCTCCAGGAGAAACTCATCACCCGTTCTGTTGTACAGCCAATAGACCATCATCAGGTTTTCACCGCCCCGGCGGTTTCCCCAGTACGACCAGTTATCCAGCGGTTGGTCTGGCAAATGTTCCAACTGGTAGCGAAAGTAACCGGTCATCAGATCAAGCACCCGTTCGTCTTGCGTAGCCATATAGTATTGTTTCAGTACCTTCAGCATCACCATTTTGGGCCACCAATCTCTTCGGGGGCCTTCCTGCACACCCTGTATATCTTTGTACGGACCGTCTTCAAAAGGAATCGGGCCGAAGTAACCGCTCTCCTGCTGATTCTCCAGACTCCATTCAACCCAACGCTGTGCTTTCTTCTTCAGTGAATCGTTATCCAGGATGTACGCCAATGGAACCAATCCGTCCATCCAGTACGGACCGCGCTCCCAGCCGTCCCCATCGCCCCCAAGCCAGCCGTTCGTTTCACCCACAACTTGTGAATAAACTTCATCCAGATGCCCAGTCAAACCATCCCGTTGTCGTTTGAGCTGATCGAGTAACCACCCCCGGGGTTTGATAGCGCCAATGGGAAGCTCCGCGTAGGTACTTTCGATCAACGGAGATCTGTTAGAGACATAGAAACTGTTCTCCTGCCTGGTCCCATCATTAACAGATGTACACGAAGTAAGTAAGGCAGTTATACAAAGTGAGATAAGATATTTCATAACAAAAACTGATATTAGCTGCTATTTTCTACCAATCGCGAGTGGAATCGGTTCCTTTCCATCGCGTTGAATTATGATAAGCCAAGGAGCCAACTATTACAAAAGTGCCAGTCCTGTCTTAGTCTGAGAAACTTCATCCTTGGTGACTCCATTGTGTTGCAGATTATTCATGAATAACTATTTTAAGGAATGAACCTGAAACGTTTTTGAATGAGAAAAGTAATATGGCGGCCAGTAAGAAAGGATAACATTGTTATTCTTATTTTTCAGAAGTCTTTTTCAACGAAATCCAGTTACTCTATGAACCATCAAACTGTACAAAAAAAATTAAGAGACAAGGCTGACAAAGAGAGGGCCGAGCACTCAGAACGTTTTTTTAAAACTGGTAAGGGCGAATATGGCGAAGGTGATAAATTCCTGGGACTTCGGGTTCCCGAGCAACGTAAAATAGCCCGCTCTCATAAACAACTTCCTCTTGAGGAGGTAGAAAAACTACTGCAATCCGAATACCACGAAGAACGTCTTACCGCGCTGATTATACTAACTTATAAATTCGAGGGCTCCGATCCCCAGTTACAGGAAGATATTTTCGAATGTTATATGGATAATCTTGAAAGTGTAAATAACTGGGATCTTGTGGATCTATCCGCACCAAAAATTGTCGGCCCATACCTGGAACACCGCGACCGCAATATCCTGTACGATCTGGCTAAATCTGAGAACCTTTGGGAACGACGTATTGCAATGATTAGCTGTCTCTACTTCATCAAACAGGGAGATTTTAAAGATTCGTTAAATATAGCTCAAATATTACTGAACGATGAACACGACCTGATTCACAAGGCTGTTGGGTGGATGCTGCGAGAGATTGGAAAAATTGATTTGGAATCAGAAGAGCAGTTCTTACAATCAAATAACTATAGTAAAATTCCTCGTACTATGCTTAGATATGCTATCGAGAAATTTCCGGAAGAGAAACGGCAGGCTTATCTGAAGGGAACCGCATGAATTGGATACCGCGTTAAACCACTTCTTCGATCTCAAAATTAAATTCAATATTGGCACCTTTCCTGTTAAAAATATTAATCTCGGCATTTAACTGTTTCACCAGTGTATTTATAATCGACATACCCAGACTATTTTTTGAGCCATCAGCAAATCCTTCGGGGAAACCACTCCCATTATCCCGAACCGTTACATGAACGCGTTCTTTCCCTGCACTCATATCAACCGAAATAGTACCTCCCCCATCAGGAGTGAACGCATGTTTATAAGCATTTACCACAAGCTCATTTATTAAGAGCGAGCATGGTATGGCCTGATTGATATTGAGGGCGATTGTTTCCAGATCTGTTTCAATAGAGATCTCTTCATCTTCGCTGACATAGGTACTTCTTATGGCCTGCAGAAGATCCCGTACATATTTATCAAACTCTATGTAGGAAAGATTTTCAGACTGATACAGCTTTTCATGAACCAATGCAATAGATTGTACACGAAGCTGACTGTCTCTAAGAGCCATTTCAGCGGCTTTGTTGGTAGTTTCCCAGATCTGCATTTCCAGCATGCCCGATATTACAGCCAGGTTATTCTTGACCCGGTGATGAATCTCAGCCAGGAGTATCTCTTTTTCCTTTAGTGATTTTTTAATCTGTTGTTCCGCTTTTTTACGATCGGTGATATCACTGGCCAGGCAGACCAGTCCTTTCATAGTGTTATTCCCGTTCCACATTACCGCTCTTGAAAACTTAATGGGTACAATATCTCCATCCCTGGTTTTATACCGCGTTTCAAAATTATCCAGTGAGTCATCGTTTTTTATTCGTTCCAGATGTTCCCGATCCTTGTCTACAAACAAAATGTCTAATGGTTCTCCAAGGATCTCTTCTTCGTTGTATCCAAGCATCGTCTGGGTAGCAGAATTTATCCGTTTTATCTGAAATTCATTATCAGTAACAACCAGAGCATCCGCCATAGAATCAATAATATTATTAACATAATCTTTTGAATAGGTGATTTTGCTCAGATTTTCGGCCATCCGGTTAAACTCTGCGGCTAACGCGGCAATTTCATCTTTGGAGCTTATCCGAATACGCTCATCAAGGTTCCCCTCTCCTATCCGTTTTGCTGTTTCACTCAGCTCTTTCAGCGGTGTTGCAATCGATTTGTATAAATAGAACGCCAGGCCTATCGCAAGAAGCAGCGCACCTAAAGTAGCAAAAGCGAGCATTCTGCCGGCAAAATCGAGACGAGAATTCAAAACTAAAATCTGTTGATCCATGTTGCTGCGACTTATGCGCCTCACATCTTCAATCAACGGAATCAGGTTAGATCGAAAGTAGGGTTCTACCGTTACACTTAAAAATTCTCTGCCATCCTGATAACTCACTGACGCAAGCTCAAAAAGCTGATTCACAAGTGAACTATAGATACTAAATCGCTTCTCAATTTTGTTAAATACCTCGAGTAATTCTGCATGGCTCTGGTGGTCTTCTCCAATCGATGCGGTATGTGCCTCGAGAATATGCTGGGCAGAGTCTAGTTTTATCTCAAAATCTTCGAGAGATGCTTCCACCTTTTTACTAGCCGTGGCAGCCCGTATCTGAAAATTAGAGGTGTCGATCTTGATACTTTGGTTGTATCGTTTATCTAAAAAATATTGCGCGTTCAAAAGGCTGTGATATAGTTCGAGGCCCATTTCTCCCGAATAGGTGAGCTCCTGGATGGTTCGCTCACTTTCTTCCACCAACTGATCCTTTACCTCTTGATTGTAAAATTGGGCAAACACGCCAATTCCAGCCAACAGAGCTGCAACAAAACTAAAGCTCAATATAAGTTTAGTACTTAATTTCATTGAAATAGCAAATAGCGACTTTAAACTGAATTATATAGACAGATTTTTCTGATGGTTTATTGGCTCATTCAAAACAAATATAAATGAAAAGCAGACGGAACAGGTAATCCCAAACTATTTTAAGTTAATCTGCGTCTCCATTACTGACATGCAATATAACATTGTAAGCATATCAAAACTTTATCAGTCTTTCCATTTTTTTTGCTATTGTTTGCACGTCGGGAAGTACCGAATCCATTAAAGAAACATTATAGGGCACAGGCATGTCTGGCATGGTCAAACGTTCTACGGGAGCGTCTAAAAAAGTGAAGCCATCGTCTGCCAATACTGCACTTATTTCAGCCCCGAAGCCAGCAGTATGTGCATCTTCATGAACGATGAGACACCGGTTAGTTTTTTTGACTGATTCCAGGACTCCTTCTTTATCCCACGGCATAAGCGTACGAAGATCTAAAATATCCGCAGCAATATCTATCTCACGGGCAGCTTTTTTGCAGCGCTCACACATCGCTCCCCAGGTAACAACTGTTAGCTGGTCGCCCTTCTGCAATTTTTTAAGCCTGCCAAAAGGGACTGTAAATTGATCTCCCGGATACGGGGTTCTGGCGTATTTGGCATCCAGCAGGTTTCTGTGTTCAAAAAATATTGTGGGATTGTTGGACCTCATTGCTGACCTTAATAAGCCAACCGCATCTTCAGCGTTGCCTGGCATAGCAACCTGCCAACCAATAGCATGAGTAAAAAACACCTCAAAGCTCTCGCTGTGCCACGGATCACCACACTTGGCAAATCCACCCGGCATGCGTACCACCATGGGAGCAGCGAACTTATTATTGGTTCGCCAGCGAATGGTGCCACAGTTTTTCAACTGTTCGGTAGCCGGATCAGCATACTTCCTAAATTGGATTTCGGCCACCGGCATCAATCCAGTATAAGCTAACCCCACCGCACGCCCGATAATTCCCTCTTCAGACAGGCTCGTATCGAAAACCCGTTGATCACCAAATTTTTTTTGCAATCCCATTGTTGCAGCATGCACGCCCCCCTTGGCACCAACATCTTCTCCGAATACCACTAGTTTGGGATTCGTCTTCAATTCATATTCCAGGGTACGCCGTATTGCTTCAACAATATTGATCCGGTTCTTTTCAGGATCAGGCTCCTGACTGCTTTTCGGATATTCAAATCCGTCAGGAGCCAGTCCACCTACAAGCTGCACCTCTTCAGAACCATCTCGGTTTTGTTCTGCAAAAACATATTTTTGGGTGTCAGACGGATCGGGCTCGGGACGATTTAACGCACTTTCGGCGGCATCCTCAACCTCCTTCCGGACCTCTTCCTCCAGCGATTTCCATTCTTCCTTTGACATATAATCCCCCACCAAAAATAATTTAAGCTTTTTAAGAGGATCATGTTCTTGTTCCTTTTCTAACTGGTCACCTTCTTTGTATGCCTGATTATCTTGGTAGGAGTGTCCGCAAAGTCGTGGCATGGTGAGGTGCACAAGTGTGGGGCCACAACGAGATCGCACATGCTCGATCGATTGATTGAGCAGATCGGAGGCCTCTTTCGGATCAGTACCATCTCCGTCAGAAATACGTAGGTTTTTAAAAGAATAGAGATTTTTAGCAATATTTCCACCGGGGGTCTGGAACTCTGCCGGTACTGAAAGTCCATACCTGTTATCTTCAATATAGAACAAAACAGGTAAATTTTGCGTGGTGGCAATAGTGAGGGCCGACCAAAAACCGTTGGTAGCTACCGATCCATCGCCCCCTAACACAACTGAAATAGCGCCTTCATACGCTGACTCTCCCAACTCATCCCGATGATATTCAATACCTTGAGCCCATCCAACCGCCGGGGTATATTGTGATCCAACGTCACCAGCCATCGGCAGAACGGTCGGTCCTCCGTCAGTTCCCGGCTTGTTACAGACCACTCCAATATCACGACCATTACTGTATCCCCCTGATTTGGCCATTGGAGCAGCCATCGCATCTTCAACAGAAAGACCCAATGTAAGGAGCAACGGGCGGGAACGGTAATAAGTGCTCACACCATCATGTTGATGATTCACATGCATACCCAATAAAGCCTGTCCTAACTCGTGGCCCCGGGCTGAAAACTGGTAGAGTACCTTGTTTTCGGGTACCAGTTCATCCTCCTCCTTTTTATCGATAGCTCTTGAGACAAGCATCAATCTGGCTATCTTCTCCCAGTCTATACTCATGGCTGTTTTTTTAAACTACTGTTTATTCAATCCGGATCATTAGCTGAATCAGGAGTGACTAAATCTTATCCCCAGCAATTATATTTGTGTAGACCTTCTGGAAACTCTCCTCAAAATGATCCATCTCCTTTTTGGTACCAACCGTTATACGGATACAATTCGCAAGTCCAAACGCTGCAACACGTCTTAAAATAACACCCTCTTTCAGCATTTGATCTGTTAAATTTTTAGCTATCTTTTGCTCCGGCAAAACCAACAGTACTGCATTCGAAATGGAGGGTACATATTCAACATCGTAACGGTCAAACAGAGAATAGAGTCGCATTCTGCCCTCTTCAACAACTTTTCGGCTTCTGGCTAAAAAATCGGTATCGTCGTAAGCGGCCAGTGCGGCAGCCTGAGCCAGTGAGGTGGGTTCAAATGTAAGCTTTGTCTTCATCATCATATCAATAAGCTTATGATGCCCGATTCCATAACCGATGCGAAATCCCGCTAAACCGTAGGCCTTGGAAAAGGTTCGAAGCGTCAAAATATTGTTATACGAATAATCAAGGGCCCGGGGATAATCCTTGACACTACAGGCATATTCGTAATAGGCTTCATCCATCACTACAAGCACATCATCAGGCACCTTTTCCATAAAGGTTCTGAATTCCGCTTTTGTGATATAAGTGCCCGTGGGATTATTAGGATTTGCGATATAAATTAATTTTGTCCGTTCAGTAATAGATTCTGCCATCCGCACAAGATCAAACTGGTAGTCTTCGGTTAGTGGTACCTTCTTGATTTTAACATTCTCTATATTTGCATGTACAAAGAAGCCTACAAAAGTACTCTCTGCAGTCATGGCCTCTTCATTATCCCCAAAAAAAGTACGAAACAGATTTGCAATAAGGCTTTCCGATCCGCCGGCCAAAATCACATTTTCTGGAGATACTTTATTTCGTTCGGCGATTCGAGTGCGCAATTTTCTGGCTATCGGATCCGGATAATCCTGGATCTGGGTTATTGCATTTTCAACCGCAGGCTGAACTTTGAAACTGCATCCGAGGCGGTTCTCGTTAGATGCTAATTTAGAAATCTGCGGCGGATCATATGTTTCTTTTACTTCAGCTATCGTTTTACCAGCCTGATATGGTTTCAATTCTTTTATATAGGGGGGCACCAGGTTACTACTCCTCTTTTCAGACATAACAGAACGTATTTTTAGCTGACCTTTAATATATTAATATCCTTAAATTAACACTTTTAAACAATGAACTGTTCAGGTGGACAGATTGTTTTTGAACTCCCAATTTCCCTGTTAACTTTAGCATCAATTATTTTAAAGTAAGGAGAAACAGGCCATGAATATTTTGATCACAGGTGCCAGCCGGGGAATCGGATACGAAACGGCGAAGCAGCTGGCAGAAGAAGGGCACGCAGTGTTCGGCACTGCCCGGTCCAAAAATCTTTTGAACAACTTGGAGCAGGAAGTTCCGGGTAAAATAACAACTCTACCCGCCGACTTAACCGATGATGAGAGTGTTAGCCGGCTCTCTTCCAAAATCTCCACTACGTTTGCCAAAGTAAATGTACTGATTAACAATGCTGGAGGCCTTATTAACAAACCATTTGAAGAGTTGACAATGGAGGATTGGGAAAAGATGCTAGAAGTTAATTTATATTCTGCAATCCGAATCACTAAATCTATTCTTCCTCATCTTTCCGATGGAGCACATATAGTCAATATAAGTAGTATGGGAGGATATCAGGGCAGCACAAAATTTCCCGGTCTTTCAGCCTATAGTGTTGCCAAAGGAGCGCTGGTTACACTTACAGAATGCCTTACTACAGAGTTCACCTCTCGTAACATCAGTGTTAATGCGCTTTGCCTGGGAGCCGTGGAAACTGAGATGTTTAATGAAGCTTTCCCTGAGTTTGATGCTCCACTTACCGCTTCAAAGATGGGAAGCTACCTGGCTGACTTCGCTGTCAATGGCTCAACCTACTACAGTGGGAAAGTGTTACCGGTAGCTCTTTCTGATCCGGGATAAGTCCAATTGGCAACGGACTTTAAATCACAAAATGGGAATGAAGATTCAGATTTACTACCTTTGAAATTAAAATCTAACGAAACCAAATATTGAGAGTTTTGAAGAACAAAAACTTATTGATCCCTTTCATCTCTTTGTTATTCATTTTTACATTTCAGACTATAAACTCAAAGGCACAAACTATTGAAATATTAGGTGGAAACACCCTTAATGGAGCCGTAAATGGCGCTATGCTTGGCGGTGCTACCATGGCACTCAAAAATTCCAACGACTTTGCTCCACTCAGAGTGGGCGTGGGTGCCGGTACTTTGTATGGACTTTCCGTGGGAATTTATGATATATCCCAAGCTTCGAAAGGACAACAGTATTTTGTATCCGGTACCTTTAACGATGGGAACAACTCGACCATTATTGTATTGCTGGATACCTTTTATGGAGCTGCGGGTGGGGCTATCGTCGCTGCATCATTTAATCTCATTTCAAATGAAGCGATCGAAAGTGGACTGCAATATGGATCTGGTGTAGGGGCCTGGGTCGGATTTGGATTCGGTTTATTAGATGCTTTTATCCTGTCTGAAAGAGTAGGAGATTTTACCTCATCAACATCAGCGGCATCCGAATCTCATAGTGGTGGTATTGTGACTATCGATAACCAAAATCAAAACTATAGAATAAATCTACTGAATCCAACAATTTACAGCCAGACTGAAATTAACAGCTCAGCTGTTTCAGTAAAAAACAGTGTTGCCCTGGATATTATAAATTTTCAGATCCCTCTTTAACGATTATTGATCACCAGATTCATAGTCTTCAGGTGGCTCCAAACTGGAGCCTTCCACCTTTTCACTTTCGGCTAATACCTTGAGTAGCTCCCTTACCGTATTCGTATGTCCTGAAAGTGAGGGATGAACTCCATCATTCAGATAGTTCCAGGCTTCTGGTTCCTCTTCTCCCATCCTTTTTCCCCGAGGATCTATAATGTATCCCTTTTTACCAGATAATATTTCCCGATACTGTAGCAAATCTTCGTTTTTTATAACAAAATCGAAAAGCCGGAAATCTTCCAACATTTCATTGAGTACAGGAGGAGGAGATATCCAGATTACGGGATTGTCAGTAAGCTTATCCGTCACATCCTCGATAGCATTGGTATTTTCCCAGTATTCGGCCAGTGGTACAAGTGTTCGGTCTGGAGTCAAATCCATACGAAGGGCGTCAAAAGTTCCGAGGGCAACAATTACCCAGTCTGGCTCATGTACCACCAAGTCTCTGTTAAGGCGTCGAAGCACATCAGTACTGGTATCGTAGGATACACCGCTGTTTACAAATGTAAAGTTTGCTTCAGGTACGGTCATTTCCAATGCATATCCCAGGATACTGAACCAACCCTGCAAGTCGTCGGTCAATGAATCGCCCAGTGCAACAATAGTATCATCACTTCTGAACGGGGACTGGTCGATCCACTTGGTAATCTCCTCCTCTTCCAAGAGCTCCAGGGCGGCTTCTTTGGCATTTTGATCAAACTTGGTGCGATTTTTTTTAAGTTCATCCTTTTCCAATCCCATCAAACCCGCCATCGCTTCAGTATTTCGGATACCGGGTAGTAGAGGATATTTTTTTTCAAGATTCAGAAATTGAAGCAGATATGTTTCTAAAACTTCTTTTTCCTTTTTACTTGCTTTGGGGTCAGACATGTAAATTTGTTGGATGATTTAGTTTACTGTGAATGGACCTTTAAAATACTGAATTAAAATCTTTTTATTGAGAATCGGATTTATCAATTAATTGATCTACGAGTTCCGGCGTTCCTTTTGCAGCACTCTTCTGAACATGTTCCCAATCATCGTAGTCTGTTATTTCCGGTCGGGAAGGGTCAATGATAAATTTAGGAATATTGGAGGGAGCATAGTCCACAAGACCGGCTGCAGGATATACCACCAATGAAGTACCTATAACTAACAAAATATCGGCCTCGGGCACCAGCTGTACGGCTTTTTCCATGTTAGGTACCATTTCACCAAACCAAACTACATGAGGACGCAGCTGTCCTCCATCCTCGGCTGTATCACCTATCTCGATCACTTCATCCCCAATTTCATAAACCAGAGAGTCATCTTTCACACTCCTGACTTTGCTTAGCTCCCCGTGCAGGTGCAACACATCGGTCGAACCCGCCCTCTCATGTAAATTATCTACATTTTGGGTGATTATGGTTACATCAAAATATTCCTCAAGCCGGGCCAGTGCATTGTGCCCCTCATTGGGATCAACTTCATAAATCTGCTTTCGTCGTTTGTTGTAGAACTCTAGTACCCGATCCGGGTCTTTTCGCCATCCTTCAACCGTAGCTACTTCATTAATATCAAACCCCTCCCATAAACCGTCAGATCCACGAAAAGTCTGCAGTCCACTATCCGCACTCATTCCTGCACCGGTCAATACAACAACCGTATCCATAGAAGAAATTGTTTACTATTCAGTTTGGCAGAATATAAAATACAAAAGGCTTCTCCGGGATGGAAGAAGCCTTCATGCATATATTCATCGATAAAAAAAGTGAGGAGGCGCCGACCTACGCTTCCGCCCTGTTGGGCAGTACCATTGGCGCTGCAGGGCTTAACGGCCGTGTTCGGGATGGGAACGGGTGGGTCCCCTGC
>JBEPXS010000074.1:0-11345 GCA_041641755.1 Balneolaceae bacterium | reverse complement strand
CTCTGTTCTGCTGATATTAGCTCCCACAGCGTTTAGCTTATCCTCCAATTTTTCGTATCCGCGGTCCAAGTGATAAATTCGCAATATATCACTGGTACCTTCAGCCACCATACCCGCCAAAACCAAGCTTACGCTGGCCCTCAGGTCAGTACTCATCACTGAAGCCCCTTCCAGCTGTGTGCGTCCGTACACAGTTACCGAATTTTCTTTTACCTCAAGATTACCACCCAGTCTATTTAGTTCGGGCACGTAACTAAACCGATCAAAGTAGATGGTGTCAGTTACAATCGACTTCCCGGGGGCTTGTGTCATCATAGTTGCCCACTGGGCCTGTAGATCAGTGGGAAACCCGGGATACACTTCTGTTTTTATGGAGGTGGGAGTCAGTTCCCCGGGAGCTTTTACAATAATGTCGGTACCGTTGATCTGCAGATCCGCACCGGTTTTACGGAATGATTCTGGAAATTTGCCCAGATCAGCCGGGTTCGTGTTAGTAAGGGTAAGCTCCGATTCAGGATGCATGGCAGCCGCAATCATGTAAGTTCCGATCTCGATGCGATCGGGTGCATTGTCCATCTTCAACCCCTGTAGGCTGTCTACCTGTCGTATAGTTAATGTTTCGGTGCCGATTCCTTCGATGTCGGCCCCCATCTTGTTAAGTGTTTCAGCCAGCAGAACCACATCCGGTTCAGTGGCAGCGTTCTTAATCGTAAACTCTTTGGCTTTTAATACAGAGGCCAGCAACAGGTTTACGGTGGCGCCTACGCTGCTTGGTTCCAGCTTAAATATACCGCCATCCAGTGTTTCGGTTGCACTTCCCAATACATAACCTTTATCAAGATCAATGTTGGCCCCCATTGTTTTCATCCCCTTCAGGTGCAGGTCAACAGGACGCGGCCCCCACGCGCAGCCACCGGGCAGTGAAACTTTGGCTTTCCCAAACCGACCCAGCAGTGCTCCCAACATATAGAAGGAAGCACGCATTTTACGTACCAGTTCATATGGCGCTTCGGTGTGATTAATATGAGTAGGATCTATATGCAAACGATGATTTTCTTCATCGAAATCCACATGAGCTCCAGTGACGCGAATCACGTTGTTGAAGGTGTAAATATCCCTCAGTCTGGGTACGTTGTTAATAGTTGTTGGTGAGTCAGCGAGGAGTGCAGCCGCCATTAAAGGGAGTGCGGCATTTTTTGATCCACTGATTTCGATGTTGCCGCGAAGAGGGGTGGGCCCCTCGATAACAAATTTATCCACTAGCTTCTATTTCTAAAATTAATGCGTTTTTATCTACAGATTCGCCCGGTTCTACGGCAATGGTGGTAATAGTTCCCATGACAGGGGCTTTTAGTTCATTCTCCATCTTCATCGCTTCAAGAATAGCGACGGGATCACCCAGCTCTACCCGGTCGCCTTCGCTGACAATAAGTTCCAGGATTTTACCCGGCATAGGGGCATTTAGTTGCCCTTCTCCAATTTCAGCAGCCGTTTTAAAGCCCAGGCGGTCGAGCAGCAGATCCTGTTCGTCCCGGACGTCAACCTTGCACCATTGGTCGTCGAGGGTGAATTCAAGTGTATGTTTGTTCCTTTCAATATTATCAATTGAATACAACTTTGTTCCGATCCGAAGCAGGTACCGCCCGTTCTGCCGTTCAAAAGAGAATGTATAGTTTTGGTCGCCAACTTTTACCTGGTTCTGTTCGAAATCAAACTCCAGTTCATATGTACGGTCATCGATGTTGGTTTCAAACTTCATTGGCGGGCCACTCTGATTTCTGCAAGCCCTTTTTTTGTAGCTCGAAACGTAAAATCCTGCAGGTTGTCAGCGTCGTAGAACGAGGTGAGGGAAATCTGTTTACCCTTTCGTTCATATGCTTCAACATACCCGAAACTGATAAGATTAATGAGATCATCCCGAAGTTCACCATATTGCAAACCGGTTTCTTCCTGGACTGTTTCAAAACTTTCGGGGAAAACAAGACGTCCCAAAACGCTGCGTTCGGATGTAGATACTTTTCTTTTAGCCATAAATTGTTTTCACTTGATTGATCCCTAAAATAGGAGCGCTCTCTGTTTATTACAACCGACTATTCAACCAACACATCCCCGTAGCTAATCACATTATCGCGGCCGTCAAAAATTACCAAACGGTTGAATCCTGAGACCCCCTGGCCCGTACTGGCACCAGCAAAGCTCGAAGGTTCCAGAATAAAAACACGAATTCCGGGACTTAACTGTGACTGATCTAACTGGTCTATTGGACCGAACAGATTTTGAGCTTCCTGAAATACATAGATCTGGAGCCCGGGCACACTTTCGATACCAACAATGTCGATTTCGAGACGCAATGTATTATTCAGGGCCACGGGATTGGGATATGCCGGAGTGCTAATTTCAACTAATCCCTGGTACATCGGTGAAATTCGCCAGTCATCCGGATCCGTTTGATTGCTACTGGCGGGTTGCCCGTTAGCAGTCATTGCAGTATAATTGCTGGGCAGGGAAAAGGCCTTGTCTTCAAACTTTTTTTGATCGTCAGTTTTCGAACAGCCTGCCAGTACCAGGCAAAGCAGCACCGCCACAGAAAACGAAAATGTTTTAAATTTCCACATGAACGATTAATAGTAATTTAACTTTATAAGCGTTTCATCTTAGTTCTATAATATCGAACTTTTGTGGCTTTAACGAAAAGAGATTTAATGAGTCAACAATATCCCTTTTGAAGTATTTTTATATCCTGATTACATATTTGTTTCTGAATGTATGCGCATCACCTGCACTGCAGGCTCAGGGGAGTATTAATTTTGAGGCGGTGGAGGATGGGAGCCCTACCTCGCAGGAGCTACTGCAATGGCGTGAAGTGTTTACCTATAACGTGAAATATAGCTTTTTTACATTGGGGAAAGTTAGGGTTGAAGTAACTGATACGCTGTTCCACGGGGAACCGGCCTGGAAATTAAGTGGCATAATCACTTCAAATCCCGGTATTCCGTTCGTAGGGAAGGAGGAAAATCATTACAATTCTATTTTTAGGATTGAGGATGGAGTTCCCAAAGAACTGGTCTATTGGAAAGATAATGTGGATGATGAGAAATTTAATGAAGACCGCTATATCTACAACTATGAACGCCAAAAAGTGTATGCCTTCAAGGAGGGAGAACCGGTTGACACTCTTTCATTGGAAACACCCGCAACCTCCGGCCCTTTAATCTTTTTCTTTTCCAGGTTGAATGCTGGTCAAAAGGTTGACTCCCGCATTTTTATTTTCCTGGATGAGGAACAGGGAACGATTGATATGGAGTATACCCGAAAGCGCGATGAACGAAAATATGAAGCGTTTGATGAGCCGATAAACACTTTTTTTGCGGAAGGAGATGCCGATATTGATGGCCCGTTTGGATTTAGAGGAGCCTTCAAGGCTTGGTTTGCTAATGATAAGTTGCGCATTCCACTGGAAGCCCACGTAAAGGTTTGGCTTGGCAATGTTAAAGTTCGATTAATTGATTACAAAAAGGAGTTAAGGAATGAGTAAAATTCTATTTAGGAAGCTGTCCCATGCAGAAGATCTGCCGTTACCTTCGTACGAGTCGGCCCATGCTGCGGGAATGGATATTCGTGCGGCCCTGGATGAACCCTGCACGTTGGAACCAGGAGAACGAACGCTGATCCCCACCGGGCTGCAGATGGCCCTGCCGCATGGTTATGAAGCACAGATACGTCCCCGCAGTGGGCTGGCTTATCGCAACGGTATAACGATGCTCAATACGCCCGGTACCATCGATGCTGACTACCGCGGGGAAGTGAAAGTACTGGCGATTAATCACGGGGAAGAGGCTTTTACCATAAACCACGGGGATCGTATTGCACAGATGGTGATCGCTCCCGTACAGCAATTTCGGGTTGAAGGAGCCGAAGAGTTGCCCGAAACCGAACGTGGTGAAGGGGGCTTCGGCAGTACGGGAATTAGCTAGCATAGGGTCTTGGAAACCCACTGTTTTATTCAATGCCTGTTCTGTTCGTGAATTCGACATCCTCTTTTATGGAGTATAACCTTTGGTTTCGAATTCCCTCATTCCGAAAGCATTCGAAATCGATCAAAACCCTTTGTTTTTCAAAGCCCTCTAATAATTCAGTAACCAACTGAGAGAAACGAACAGTTTGCTCGAGAAAATTCAACCTTACATAACACTCGTTTCACAAAACCGGGACTACCGCCGGCTTTGGCTCAGCCAGATTGTGTCTAATTTTGGCGATTGGTTTGGGCTGCTTGCGGTGTATGCCTTGGTGACCCGTTATTCTGATTCAGAGTTTTTGCTCGGTTTGGTTATCATTATTAAGATGATGAGCCTGGCGGTGTTCTCCCCATTTGCAGGATATATTACCGATCGTTTTAACCGTCGTCGTGTAATGATTTTCTGTGATGTAGCCCGGGGAATAGTAATTGCGGGACTGCTGCTGGTACGTTCTTATGAGATGTTGTGGCTGGCGTATGTGTTGACAGCGATCCAGATGATGCTCTCTGCTGTTTTTGAACCGGCCAAGACCTCTTCCATTCCCAACGTTACGACTAAACAGGAGCTGGTGGATGCCAATGTGCTCTCCTCGGCCAGCTGGAGTATTATTTTTACTCTTGGTATGGGTGTTGGTGGGTTGGCAACCGCCTGGCTGGGCACCGACCTGGTTTTCATCTTTGATACGATAAGCTACGGGATATCTGCATGGTTTATCTATCGCGCAACGATCCCGCAAAAAAAGATGAGCCCGGAAGAACTGAAGAGAACGCGGAATCCACTGGTCGGTATTAAAGAGGGACTCAGCTTTCTATATAATAATGATCAAATTTTACGACCAAGTTTGGCCAAATGTGCCTTTACCATGTTTTTAGGTTCACTGGTATACCTACTTATCTTGGTAGCAGAAGATATTTTGATGATGGGCAGTGTAGGATTGGGACTGCTTTATGCGGCGCGTGGAATCGGTACGGGGATCGGTCCCGTATTCGGCCGCAGAATATTCCAGGATGAGGGCGACTGGATTCGGGCTATGGGACTCTGCATGATGTTTGCCGGTACCATGTATATTGTCGTGGGCTGGACCAGCGGTATCATCCTGATGCTGATATTTGTGTTCCTGGCACACACCGCTTCAGGTGCAAACTGGGTAATGAGCACGGTATTACTGCAACGCCGAACGCCGGATACATTCAGGGGTAGAATTTTTAGTACGGAGTGGTTATTGTTTACACTGGCTCAGTCGATATCTGTTTTTACCGCCTCCATGCTGTTGGAAAACGGTATTTTTACAGTTCGCCAGATGATTATACTATTTGCCGCACTACTGGCAATTACGGGAGTATTTTGGCATTTCACAGTAACGGCACGTGAACAGGCTTACCAGAAGGAGATGGCGATGGAGTCGGGGATGAGGGAAGTATGAATTTTATGAAGCACTTGTCAGGAAAATAGAAAAAGCTCTTTCTGTAAATCAGGTTACAGGTTTAATGTTTTTGGTTGTTAGTTGTAGATTTAGGAACAGTATTATTACACGGAGACCTGTAACTTTCAACCTATAACCTTTAATCTGGAAATCCCTCACTCAAAGTTCTTCTTTTCATCTTTATAGTCTTCCTCCGAAAGTAGTCCCTGTTGCCAAAGGCCTGTCAGATAGTCCATCTTTTCCATTGATCCGGGTTTATATTTTGGCGCGGGATGTTTCCGGACATCTTGCTTTTTGTGCTGTTCTTTCTGGACGGCGACGGCCTGTTGGATTGTTTCTTTTAGCTGAACCGGTTGCTCCATACCGGCAAGCTCCATTGATACAGCGGAGGTTTTAAGTACAATAGTCCCGATATTCAGTTTCTCCTGAAGCCAGCTCTGTTGAACTGTAACCTCTTCAACATTTACCAAGTCGATATTACGGTGATACTTGGCATCGGTAGATGAAATTTGAGTATCAGTAACAGTATAATCGACGCTGGTATGCTTTTCCCGAACAAAATACAGAGCTAATAATCCAACACCGAACAGGGGAATAGTAAGAACAGATAGCACATAGCCTGTGAAATACTGTTTCCAACTGGGTTTGAGTGTAATCTTTTTTTGTTGGGCCTCTGAAGTCATAATTTTGTACAGTATGTGTAACCATTTTTGTATCCAACAACTAATAACATAGGTAAAATTCAGAAAAACAAAAGCAGATCAATACAGTTCATTTTTCCGAGTTTAGTTTCGTATATTATTCGGCTTTGTAAGCGGTGAACCCAGGTAAATTGAAAATGATGAATATTGAATTATGAATTGGTAGCGTATTTTGTAAAACGTATTACTTTGCTGGTGGTTTCATTAATTATTGATTTACCAATACGCAGTACGCAATATGAAACAGGAAATATCAACCTGGACCGGTAGCCTAAATATCGGCAGCTTCTGATAACTGATAACTGATAACTGATAACTGATTGAAGAACCTTAAATCCTGGAAATATCTGGTTGCATTCTGGATGACCGGTGTACTGGTAGCGGGCTTCCTGATTCCGATTCCGGATATACCGATCCTGAAACAATCGGCCCGAAACCTGTTTTTACATGTTCCTATGTGGTTTACCATGGCCGTGTGTTTCGGTGCGGGACTAGTTTACAGTATTCGTTATTTGAACGACCAGCGCATTGAACTTGACCGCAAAGCTGAGTCGGCCACCCAGGTAGGCCTTCTGTTTGGTATTTGTGGATTAATTACTGGATCTTTATGGGCACGGTTTACCTGGGGCACGTGGTGGACATTTGCCGAACCACGCATGAACCTTTCCGCGCTGGCGATGATGATATATGTAGCTTATTTTGTATTGAGAACGGCTTTTGACAATCCGGAGAAACGGGCTAAATTGGCAGCTGTTTATAACGTGTTTGCGGCTACGACAATCCCGTTTTTGCTCTACATTGTTCCCCGGCAGTTACCGAGTTTGCATCCCGGTGCCGAGGGAAATCCGGCGTTTAGTGAAATTACGGCACCCGAGCTGCGGTATATTTTTTATCCGGCTATCATCGGATTTATCGGGCTGTCAATTTGGTTGATAAATATCCTCAACCGATACAAAAAAGTTAAATATCAGCTTGAAGAATCATCTATATGAATAATTTTTGGGCCGGTGCACAAGAAGATACACTTTCGAGCGTTGGCAAAATCGATACATTAACGGAAACGTATTCCCAAAAATGGGATGCGGCCGGGGGTTTGGAAAACGCAAGTCCACTTATACAAACAGCTGCATCCTACGATTTGATCTTTATTGTGCTTGGTGTAAGCCTTATTATTTGGTTTATACTACTGTTTTTTATTATTCGGCTCGATAAAAAGGTCAGCAAGCTGGAAAATCAAGTAACTCGAGAAAAAGCAGAATAAATATATGAAACCAAAGGTTTTAATAGGAATTATAGCAATTGTAGGCTTTACCTCCCTGCTGATGTATAATTTTGGCAACAGTATAAGCACCTATGTCAATTTTGAACAGGCTGAAGGTATGAACGGTGCTCACGTGGTTGGCCAATGGGACAGCTCCAAAGATTACGGCTTTTCAATGGAGAGTAAACAGTTTACCTTCTTTATGAAAGACCAGGACGGCAATGTGCGTCGTGTCGTATATCCCAAGCCTAAGCCCAATAATTTTGAACAGGCCGACCAGCTGGTAGTTATCGGTGAGATGGACAATGGTGTTTTTTATGCCAATGATATGCTGATGAAATGCCCTTCAAAATATAATAATGTGGATGCCTCCGAATTTGAACAGGCCAGTACAGGTTAGTTTACTGAGAAGGACCAACTTTCTTTTATATTGTCCCACCCGGGACTTTTAAACATCATTTAGGTAGTCATTTCGAGCGAGGTGAGAACTTTTTATGAACAGTTCCAATACAAGGATTTCTGGTATATACTCGAGTGGCACATTTATTTATGAGACTGATTAAGATATAACATGATAGGAATAGCAGGAAAAATTCTAATTTACGCCGCTTTTGCCACGAGTATTTTGGCGGGCATCGGCTATTTTTTGTACTCCATCCGTAATGAAGAACGCTTCTACCGCCTCTCCAACTGGCTGTTCGGTCTTAAGGGGCTGCTGATTGTAATAGCGTCCGGTCTGTTGATTTATCTGCTACTGAACCACCAGTTTCAATATTACTATGTGTACAACTATACCAGCAGCGACCTGCAACTACGGTATTTAGTATCCGCATTCTGGGGCGGCCAGGAGGGCAGTTTCATGGTGTGGATCCTCTTCTCCTTTTTTCTCGGACTGGGACTAATAAAATGGACCCGTAAGCCGTATCGCGGACCCGTACTCTTTTTCATGACCATCACACAGATTTTCCTCCTTTCCATGATCGTCGGTATTCCGATCGGCGATTTTAAGCTTGGGGCGTCACCCTTCAGGACACTGGCCCAGGAGATGCCGAACGCACCCTTTATCCAGGCCAATCCCGACTTTATTCCCGCGGATGGCAAAGGATTGAATGACCTGCTCAAAAGTCCGTGGATGATGATTCATCCGCCGATTCTGTTTTTTGGTTTTTCGATGATGACTATTCCGTATTGCTTTGCAATGGCCGCACTCTGGAAAGAGAAATACAACGAATGGATCCATCCCGCACTTCCCTGGACACTGGGAGCAAATGTAGCACTGCTCACTGCTATTTTTCTTGGAGGATACTGGGCATATGTCACTCTTTCTTTTGGCGGCTACTGGGCGTGGGATCCCGTTGAAAACGCCTCCTTTGTGCCTTGGTTAATCGGAACGGCCGGTATCCATACCATGATCATTCAGAAAAAAAGCTCTACTTCCCAAAAGACTTCTATCGTGTTTGCGATACTGGCCTATGTGGCAGTGGTCTATGAGACATTTCTGACCCGATCCGGTATCCTTGCGGATTCATCAGTGCATAGCTTTGTGGATCTGGGACTCTATAACCAACTGCTGGCCTTTATGTTTATGGTAACGGCCATCGGAGTTGGACTGCTAATCTACAGATATGATGATCTCCCGAAACAAAATAAGGAATCTAAATTTTTGAGCAGGGAGTTCATGACGTTTGCCGGGTCGATGGTACTATTTCTGATCGGTCTTGTTATTATCATCGGTACCAGCTCACCAATTATCGGCCGGCTGTTTGAGGCTAACCCCACACCACCGGAGATCAGTTTCTATAATGAATGGACAATGCCGCTCGCTATTCTTGCAGCCTTCATGACCGTGCTGGGACAATACCTGTTCTGGAAAAAACAGGATGCAGAATCGCTGGCTCAAGACCTCACGTGGCCGGTTATCATCACCTGCGTATTGACACTTGCAACCATGATGATTGGAAACATACGCAATTTTTACTATCTGTTGTACATTCTGGCAGGATGGTTTGCCCTGATAGGCAACGGTTTTATGATGGTACGGCTGATGATGAAAAATCCCAGGGTAATCGGTGGCTCACTGTCTCATGTGGGTTTCGGGGTATTGCTGTTGGGGATTTTAGCTTCTTCAGCGTACAATAGTAATTTACTTGATCTTTCAACCAGAAATTATAACGAAGCGATTGCTGAGGGTAAGGTAACCGATGACCAGGGGATTCCCGTCCGCCAACAAGTAAACTTTCTGGAGTTGAAACTAAACGAGCCCAAAGTGGTGAACGGCAAGTATCTTGTCACCTATGAAGGTTATACGCTGGCCAATCAGGAACGGCCCGGCCAGCAGCAGTATCAGATTAAGTTTGAGCCAGTTGACGGTGACGGCAGGCAGTTTACCCTGTATCCGGAAGTATATCCGATGCTGTCCAGCTCATCGGCCAACCGGATTGAGTGGTCTGTAGATCCCGATGTGTACACTGGTCTGATGAGCGACATCTACCTGTATGTAGCCGGGAGCTCGTATGTGGAGCAGAAAAATGAACAGGTAAAAGAGAACGAAAGCAACACCTCCATGCAACCGGCATCTGCAACCACCCAGGATGCAGATACGTCTTCAGCAGAGACCGTAAAACTGGGAAGAGGGGAGTCGCTGCAGATGGGAGAATATCAGTTTAGTTTCTCAGATTATCGACCGGCAGATGAGGAGTCATTACCTGACAGTACACTTATTGCGGTACGTGCCGATCTGGGGGTTACACACCGTGCTACCGGCAGGCAGGATACGCTTAATCCACTGTTTTCGATCTATAAAAAAGAGGGCAAAAGCTGGACTTATGCTCCACCTGTACAGCTACCCGGGCGTGAAATATTTGTCCAGTTTACCAGTGTAGATCCCTCTTCCGGCAAGATCGAGCTTAAAGTTCATGGACTGGAAGCTGAGCCAAAGGAGGAATGGGTATTGATCGTTGCCGAAGAAAAGCCGTTCATATCGGTAGTTTGGTTGGGGACCTTCATCCTCATGGCGGGATTCAGTGTGTCTATTTTCCGGCACTGGGACCGTGAAAGGAAGAAATCATAAGAAATAACGGGGTTCTTCATGAGATGGGTTCTGCCACTGACTGTTTTTTTATTTCTGATCTGCAGCAGTGCCATTTCCCAGAACACGGAAAGCCCGGCAACCAATGCTACAGATCCCAAAATTGCTTTTCTCAAATCATTAGCGGTACCCGGATGGGGACATCACCACGTTGATAAAACCGATTGGGCCCGTGGTCAGTATCATCTTGCAGCCGAAGCAACATTGCTGCTTTCCTTTGTAGGGTTGAGTATTCACTCCAACAATTTGCAGCAGAACTGGTTTACCTATGCACGGACTGAAGCTGGTGTTGATATTGAGAATCGAAACCGTGCCTTCAGGCTTGCAGTAGGCGATTTTAAAAATCTGGATACCTACAATGATTACCAGGAACGTAGCCGGAACTGGGATCAGCTTTATGAGGATGTCCCGGACAATAGGTGGAACTGGGGCAGCACGCAGGCCCGAGACGAATTCAGCAACCTGAGGCAACGGTTCGAAAAAATTGATCAACAGTTACCGGCCCTTCTTTCCCTGATGGTTTTGAACCGGGTAATCAGTGCTATAAGTGCCTATAACCGTGCCCGGAAAAGAGGAGATACAGTTCCCAGCTCAGCATTACACATTACTCCGTACGGAGGCACCGGGTTGGTAGCTAGCCTGAGAATCCGGTTTTAGAGTATTTAACGTCAACTCAGGATAGGGAAGAATTTATTTGGTGGTAATTATCCTCCGGCCTTTGATTTTTTTATTGGTCGAGTGACCGGAACCGGAGCGTTAAGAAACCATTTCTGTCTGAAATCCGCGTTACCCAGCGGATTGAGTTCAATGGTTTTAGCACCGGGGGAGGGAACGCAGCAAAAAAATCACCAGCCGG
>JBEPXS010000073.1:0-11362 GCA_041641755.1 Balneolaceae bacterium | reverse complement strand
ATGCACCGGAAGATAAAATACTATCTGCTTTTCGGGATAAAACCTGTTCTGTAGAATTACTCGTTTGGGTAGAAGAACGGCCTCGTTGCAGTTGAGCAGTATACCTAGACTCGGGATATTCCCTTCTAAGGCGCATAGCCCAGTGCCGGGCCATCTGCTCTTCCCCTTCTGAATCATGAAGTTCATATAACGAATACAAGGCTTTAGGTACCAGTTTATGACTGGGATGTTGTTCCAAAAAAGTACGGAAATAAGAGGATGCACTGTCTGGATTCTGCAACGTTAACAGAAACAGGTTTCCAAGCTCAAAGTGAGCTGTTCCAATTGCATTTCTTGTTTTTTCTTGTT
Source organism: Balneolaceae bacterium (assembly GCA_041641755.1). GTDB lineage: Bacteria > Bacteroidota > Rhodothermia > Balneolales > Balneolaceae > JAMQKA01. The sequence goes on along the minus strand of JBEPXS010000073.1, from coordinate 11,014 downwards.
CTTCCTTTGTAAACGGAATGTCCGAAAGATCGATCTTTACAGGTGAGGCTTGCCGCTCTTCCGGAAGGGAGGCCGCCTCAGTAATATCCTCCTCCGTTTCCGGTTGCCGCCTTACACTGCTACGCACGGCTTCGATCCGACGCCAATTGTCCACCAGGGCCCGGTTTCCCCAGATGGCCTGGAACCTGATACGGGCTTCGGTTAACAGCCGGCTGTTTTTATGATTCAAAAAACCATACGCTCCTGAGTTAGGTGTGGCATCGCCGGAAGCCTGTTGGGCATTTACATTGGTAAGTACATCGGCACTGTTTTTACGTTTCTGACTTTGCTGTCGCATTTCCTTTAATTTACGACTCTTAACCTCGGCGATAACCGAGTCAAATTTCTGTTCTGGTAATGTTCCCAACCATAACAAACTGTCAAGATGATTTATTTGATCCCGTAGCTCACTGTATCGACCATAAGCCTTTGCCAGGGTTTCTGTATTCAGGTCTTCATCCAATATACCCTTAGCCTCTGTATCCCTTCTCATCGAAGATGATGAGTCGTAATAGGCAGCCGCCAGTTTATGCTTTTTCCGGTATTCCGAATGGATCTTACCGAGACGATAATAAATATCAGCTTGAATATTCTGCGGGACCTGGTAACTTTTATTCCTGAGTATTTGTTTAAAAATCCGCTCAGCAGTATCAATGTTTCCCATTGCTTCCTCAGAACGTGCAATCTCAAACCGAATTTCGGGCAAGCGCTCCACATTCTTATCATCCTTCCTCATCTGTTCATATATTGCCAGAGCTTCCTCTAAATTCCCCATTTTACGAAGTGCTTCAGCCTGTTTGTAGTTCGACCAATAAAGCAGCTCAAAACCGGGCCGATTGTTAGCTGCCTCTCCATATGCGAAAGCAGCCTCCCCATACCGTTCTTCAATCTCAAGAATCTGTCCAAGAAGAAAATGGGTTCTGGCTTTCAGTGATCCTACCGATAAATCTGTCACTGCCTTCCTTAACAGAGGGGTCACCTTTTCCCACTGTTGTAATTGTACGTTATGTTCTGCGAGCATAACCTCTGCCCTGGCTCTCAGATGAGGCTTCCATTTCCCCGATAAATTTGAAAGTTCGCTCTGCAGATATGCCACGCCCTCGTCATGCAATTCAAGATCGAGCAGTACGCGCCCCTTCCAGATTACCGCCCTTTGTCGCAACTCATCACTATCGGTCACGTTGTATTGCTCTTCAAACTTTTGGAGCGCGGAATAAAACTCCTGCCTGTAATAATAAGACTTCCCAATCAGTTCAAGCGTCTCATCTATCCACCTGGAATCAGGAAATTTTCGCAAAATTTGCGCTCCCTTGTCAATCGCTTTTTGAAATTGCTTATCCCCCGTACCAACAGGTGGCCGGTGTATACGGATCGGTTTATTCACATTAATCTGGATCGATTGGCTCTCTACCTGATCGAGTCCGGCCTGATAGTTTTCCTTGGCGATATAATAAGTATTGTAATATGCCCGGAAATCAATCCATGACTTTTTTAGGGTCCCCCCACACCCCAGAAGGAGAAAAAGAAGTGCTATATGGAATGCTTTTTTCAAGATACGATCAGGAACTCAAATGTTGAAACCTCATTGTGCTCTTTAAGATAGGTTATAAATAACAATTTTTTTAGCTATTGCTATAGCAAATAAGGAGATACAGAGTGAAGATTACTCGATAGAGCTAATTTTTATCATATTGGTTCGTCCCCGTTTTGCAATCGGCATTCCGGTAGCAATTATCGCACGATCTCCCTTACTGGCAACCCCGTTTTTAGTTAAGTACTTTTCCATGACCCGGACAGTATGATCAGTATCAGTATCAAAAATCCGGTCTATAATTACAGGACGAACACCCCATACCAGGGCCAGCTGTCGTCGTATTTTTTCAGTTTCTGTAAAAGCTACAATAGTAACTTTTGGGCGGAACTTGGCGATGCGGCGGGCCGTATTTCCAGATTGAGTAATGGTAGCGATCGCTTTGGCTTCAACATTTTCGGACATCGAAATACACGAGTAGGCAAGTGATTCAATAATCTGTTTTTCCTTCCACTCCGGCTTCACGTATTCCAGGCTATTATAAATATGGGATACCTGCGATTCCACTGACCGGCAAATAGTATCCATGGTTTTGAGGGATTCCACCGGATATTCCCCCGCAGCCGTTTCACCAGACAGCATCACGGCATCGGTACCGTCAAGAACAGCATTGGCCACATCGGAGCTTTCTGCACGTGTTGCCCTCGGATTTTTGACCATCGACTCCAGCATCTGAGTGGCGGTAATTACCGGTTTGCCCGCGCGCCGGCAGCGGTCGATAATTTTTTTCTGGATAAGGGGTACCCGTTCGCTGGGCAGTTCGATACCTAAATCACCGCGCGCCACCATAATTCCATCGGCCTCTTCAATAATCTCATCAATTACCTCTACAGCTTCAGGTTTTTCTATTTTTGCAATAATGCCCGCCTGACTCTCTTTAGCCCGTACCCGTGAAATCACTTCCTGGATATCACCAGCCGACCGCACAAACGACATCGCAACAAAATCAACATCCTGGTCTACAGCGAACTCCAAATCTTTAATATCTTTTTCGGTGAGCGAGGCCATCGAAATTTCAACATCGGGCAAATTCACCCCTTTTCTGGATTTGAGCTTCCCTCCCACTAACACCTGGGCTACCAAACTATCTTCTTTTTTCTTCACGACTTTTAGTTCCAGCAAACCGTCATCCATCAAAATAGTATTGCCTTCCCTGGCATCGTGATTCAATTGGGAGTAATCTATAGGGATGGTATCGGAGGTACCCTCTACATCCTCAGAGGTAAGGGTGACGTAGTCTCCGGTCTCTATCTCCTGGGCTCCACCTTTCATATTTCCTACCCTTATTTTAGGACCCTGCAAATCAGCCAACACTGCTACGCTTACATTTAATTTATCAGATATACGACGTATACGCTGTAACGTTTTTTGATGGACCTTGTGTGTTCCGTGCGAAAAATTTAACCGGGCTACATTCATTCCGTTGCGAATAAGCTGCTCGATAACCTCCTCAGAACTTGAACTGGGTCCAAGCGTACATACAATCTTTGTTCTTCTTTCGCCTTGTAACATCAATTATGAAGTGATTAGTACTTGCAATGAAATTAGGTCCAAAACCATATAACTCAAATCAGTTATATAACTCCAGAATAAAATTCTACCCAATAACAAAAGTTAAAATAATATTAAGTGTGACCGCTGAAAAGCCCAAAACTGAGTTTGAGTCTCAAAGCGGAAACAAAATTAGCTTATCTTTTGAACCTTCAAAAAAAAATTTTGAGTATTTCAGAGCCCTTATTACACAGGGAGGTCTGCTTTGCTCTGATGAAGTATGGATTCCGTGCGTGCACCTACAATAAAACAAGAAAAAATACAGAACAATACCTGTTTGAATGTTCTTGTCAGTCTGTGCTATATGTACAACCGCGTTTGGTTTTTAGAATTTTGGTGATAAATAGTATCTCGATGAATTATCAATTAATGAAAAACCTCTAAGTATCTGGAAATAAATTTATCGGTTCGTCGCTTTTTCTATAAATATTTCCCTCATTTCAGGCCTAAATGTTAATAAAATCAGGGAATTAGAAAATAAAGCTTGTATAATTTTTCTTTTACTGTTTAGTTAACATAGAGAGGCTTAAATAAATATAATTCTTATGATACGCTCTTTTACTATCTATTCGGTTCTTCTTTCAGCTGCTCTGGTACTGGGGTGCAGTAAATCCATGAATCCGGATATTGTGCGGGGTTCTACTTATCAATATCGCGGGGGATATCCGGAAGTAAGATTATCCGCAATAGGCCTCTTAAATGAAAATGATGAGCCTCACATTAGTGTTGCTGCTGATATAGTGTATGGCAGCCTGATCTATAAAAAAGTAGAGGACAAGCAAACAGCAAATATTGCTATTGATGTACAGATACTTGACCAGGCTGATACCGAAAATATCATTGATAATGAGCGTTTTACGATTACTATAGAGAAAGATGACCCAAATATTGCCTACAGCCAGGAAGTATTTACGTTTGAAAAACAGATTCCGGTTGAGCCCGGTGATTACCAAATTAATCTGACCGTGATCGATCAAAATTCTGGAAAGCATACGACCCGGGTTTCAAATACCTTTATTCCAAATCCGGCGGATAAAATATCCAATCTTACGAATATCAGGTTGCTTGGCAAACAAAAAGGTGAACATGGCGGGGCCTGGATTCCGATAACAACTTATGATGTACAAGGTAAAATTGATTCGCTTAAATTTGTATTCCAGGTAACCAATAACAAATCGGAAAACCCCCTTACTATCGATACGGAACTGATAAAGTACGAGTCCGACACATCTGCTGCACGACCGATGCACTATAATAATTATAGTCCCTCGAGCATTGCGTACAAAGGAATAGACTACGACGAGGAAGAGGTTATTCAATCCAACAGGCGTGTGCTTACACAATCCGGTAGTGTGTTAGTCGAATTTTTATTTCCTCAGCAGGAGCGTGGCAACTATCGATTTGAGGTAACTACCAGTGAACAGGAAGGGGAATCCCTCTTTAAGGCTCGTGATTTTAGCGTAAAGAGCACCAACTATCCCTCAATAAAGACCCCTGAAGAGATGTTGGGGCCTCTCGTCTACCTCATGGACGATGATGAATACGAAAGATTAACCTCTGTTAATGATGCCGACTCGCTTAAATCCGCAATAGACCGGTTTTGGCTCAGAAATGTTCAGAATAAGAACAAGGCAAAAAATGTAATAGAGATGTTTTACTCCCGGGTTGAGGAAGCCAACAAACAGTTTTCCAACTTCAAGGAGGGATGGAAAACGGATCCCGGTATGATCTATATTCTGTTTGGCCCCCCCTGGTATGTGGAAACCCACCTCGATGTAATGACATGGTCTTATGCGTATGACCGCACCGATCCGGAGTACAACTACACGTTCAAGAGGTCAAAGCTAAAATCAAAATACTACCCTTTCGATAATTATATTCTGCGACGCAATCAGGGATACTTTAGCATTCAGTACCAGCAGATTCAGCTCTGGTTGACAGGTCAAATATTGACCAGAAGCATCTAGGAACTACTGATACCCTTTTACTGTTTTAAGATTGTGTACTATTAAATCTCAATTATTTGAAATATACATTCACTGCACATTATATATTTAGCTCTTTTTGTTAGTGAGGTGAATTTTGTATTAATGTTGTTTTATTTGTCAAAAAATTTGCCTTAATTTACGTGTCAGTGAGACCAGAAAAACGGTCAATTATATAAAAACATACTAATAGAGCATATAATAGTAGGTTCGTGGGTTATCTTGCTAACACATCTCTAATACTTATATCTTCTTATGTAAGAGTATAGGTTATCTATGCGTTAATCTGCGTCCTGCGATTATATTTTTTAATAACAATTAAAACGAGGTTATCTATGCTTAGAAAGTTACTTTCTACGGTAACCTGTATCTTTGTTTTGACTGCAGCAGGTTTTGCTCAGGTAACAATAGAAGGTACAGTAACCGACGCGCAATCGGGTGAATCCTTGCCTGGTGTTAATGTTCTAATTCAAGAACTGCAACGAGGTACAGCCACCAACTCTGAAGGAAATTTTTCAATTTCAGGAGTTGAAAGTGGTACGTATACTCTCGTAGCTACCTTTATCGGGTACCAACGGTACACCGAACAGATACAGGTAAGCAACGAGGACATAGTCCGAAATATTAGCCTGCAACCGGATGTTGTTGGCCTGGAAGATGTAGTTGTTACCGCACAGGGTATTCAAAGAGAAAAACGTGCTCTGGGATATTCTGTTTCTTCCGTTGATAATGAACGACTGCAAAATCAGGGGCAATCCGATGTATCCCGTATCTTAAAAGGTAAAGTACCCGGCGTAAACATTACGAATACGAGTGGTGTGTCCGGAACGGCTACTGACTTTGTAATTCGCGGTTATACTACGATATCAGGTAGTAACCAGCCGCTTTTCATTGTAGACGGTGTGCGTTTTAACACCGATAACAATGCAGGAAGTAACTTTTTTGAAGGCGGTGCACTTTCTACCTCGAGTCGTTTCCTGGATATTGACCCCAATAACATTGCTAGTGTAAACGTATTAAAAGGCCTCAGCGCAACCACTATTTATGGTGAGCAGGGCCGTAATGGTGTAGTCATCATCCAGACCAAAAGCGGTACCTTTGATGAAGACCGCGAAGCAGGTTTTGATGTAACGATCGATCAATCGATATATGCGAATGAAATCGCCTCCATGCCTGACTACCAGCAAAAGTATGGCGGTGGTTTCCATCAAAACTTCGGGTACTTCTTCAGTAACTGGGGGCCCGCTTTTGACAGCCCTCAGCTGGAAAACCTTCCAGGTTTTCAGGGTACAAACGATCAAGGGTATGCCCTCTTTGCACACCCATATTCCCAATTCGCTGATCCAGACTTGAGAGCGGCTTTTCCAGAGTTTCAGGGAGCTACCTATCCTTATAAACCGTTTCCGAACAGTGTCAGCGACTTTTTCCGCACTGGTATGGTCAATAACACCTCTATTAATATTTCGGGCGGGTTTGAAGACCTGAATGTAAGCCTGAATATCGGGCGAAATAATGAAGAAGGATTTACACCAGGTAACACGCTTCTCAAGCACAATGTCGGCTTCGGTGCCAATTATAACGTGTTTGAAGACCTGACGGTAAAAACCACTTTCAACTATGCACAAACCGATATGGAAACGCCGCCTATTGCTTCCAGTTATGGTAGTAGTGCCGATACCCGCGGTGGTGGTTCTGTTTTCGGAGATGTGTTCTACACTCCTATCAATATTGACTTGATGGGACTTCCCTACCGAAATCCCGTAACCGATGGTAGCGTGTATTATCGTGGTGGTAACGACATTCAAAATCCACGGTGGACCTGGAGAAACATCACCAATACTGATGATGTAAAGCGTACCTATGGTAAAACAGAGGTTATCTATGATATCATGGACTGGCTGAACGTATCATATAAGGTTGGACTGGATACCTACAGTGAGAGCCAGGGCTACCTTCGTAATCAGGGCGGTGTAAACAACCCTGATCTTTCTAGCGGTTACATGCAGACCCGCACCATTTCCAATACGATCTGGGATCACAACATGTATGTAAACTTCGACCGGGATCTGACCCAGGAACTCAACCTGAATGGTTTGGTTGGCGGTCAGCTGGTTGTTGAAAAACTGCAGGAAGATGGTATCGGTAGCCGAAATCAAATTATATTTGACCTTTTTGAGCATGGCAACTTTACTTCTCCCTCTGCGCAAAGTTACTTCGGCGGCGATTTCCAATATGAATCATATCAACGTACGGCCGGTGTATTTGCCGACCTGACTCTTGGATATAATGATTACGTTTACCTGAACCTGAGTGGTCGTAACGACTGGTTCTCGACCCTTGAACCGGACAACCGAAGTATTTTCTATCCATCGGCCAGTCTTTCCGTAATACCGACCGATATTTTTGACTTCGGCGGAGACATTCTCAGCTATCTGAAACTTCGTGCCGGTGTCGGTAACTCCGCAGGTGCTCCCTCTCCCTACCAAACGCGAAGTACACTCGCTTCTGACGCTCGTGGATTCGTAAATCGAGATGGAGGGGTAATTACCAGCAATGCGGTAAGTAACCGTCTTGGAAACCGGGATCTTAAAGCGGAACTCCACACTGAATATGAGGCCGGAATTGAAGCCCGATTCCTGGAAGGCCGCATCGGGTTAGATATTACCGGTTATACCCGTACAACAACCGATCTTATTACTGATGCCGATCTGGATCCTGCAACAGGATACCGGTTTACTTCAGTTAATGTCGGTGAAATGGAAAACCAGGGTATTGAGATATCTCTTGACGGAACCCCGATCAACGGGCCGTTCCAGTGGGATATCAGAGGTAATTTCTATACCTATTCAACCGAGGTACTTGATCTTGGACAAGACCTGGAAGAAATTGCTGTTGCCGGATTTACCGATCTGGGTAACTTCGCAATCGAAGGAGAACCTTTCCTTATCATGCAGGGTTCACGTATTGCGCGTGACGACCAGGGACGGCGCCTGGTAGATGATACCGGGAACTGGATTGAAGACGGTGAAATCGGAATTATCGGGAACCCGCATCCCAAGTACACCCTTTCGGGTACCAATACTTTCCGATATAAAGGTTTCTCCCTGACAGCCCAGGTTGATTACCAGCACGGAGGCGATATCTACAGCACATGGGTCTCCACGCTGCTGGCTCGCGGTATTAGTTCCGATACTGGCTTTGACCGCCAGGTGCCTCTTGTTCTGCCTGGTGTTCGACAGTCTACCGGTGAACCCAACGATATTCAGATTTCAGCTACCCAAGCCTATTTCAATAACATCGGCTTTGGTCCGGAAGAAGTTGCGGTGTACGATGCCACTCACATTCGACTGAGTGAACTCTCTTTCTCCTACAATGTGCCGCCGTCTATCCTGAGCAACACACCGTTCAAACAGGTGTCACTGACACTTTCAGGATTTAACCTGTGGTACTTTGCTACTAATATTCCGGAGGGAGCCAACTTCGATCCGAATGTAAGCAATACCGGTGCTGACAACGGATTAGGATTTGAATACTTGGCTGGCCCCAGTGCTACACGCTATGGCGGCAGCATAAGAGTTCAGTTTTAATCACTCGAATTTTAGATAGAAATTATTTCAATTATGAAAACGACACTTAATCTATTTCTGATTACTGTACTTGCACTATTTATGATGCAGTGTGAGGTTGTGAGTGACGACCACTTACAGAGTCCCAACGCCCCTTCACCGGAAAGCGTGAGTCCTGACTTCCTGCTAAACGATATACAGCTTGAGCTGGCAGGTAAGACAGACACGGACGAAAGCATGTTCCACAACATGTCTGAAAAAGGAGCTGACGTAACCAGGATGTACCAGATGTTTGGTGCAACCTACGATGCTGCCTATAGTCCACAACTGTTCGATGACGAATGGGAAGAAGCATATTCTGATATCCTGATCGATATCCAGACGCTGATCCCGCTAGCCAATGAACGGGAGCTCTACACGCACACCGCTATCGCAAGGGTTATACGAGCTTACACGCTGTTGACGCTTGCTGACTATTTTGGTGATGTGCCATACTCAGAGGCTCTGGATGAGTCGAATTTCAATCCGGCTGCTGATGATGACGCTACACTTTATCAAACCGCCATTTCTCAGCTGGACAGTGCCGCTGCCGATCTCAACAAGGATCAGCTTGCGCTTCCGAGTAATGACATGTTCTATGATGCAAATGAAGATGATTGGATGAAGCTTATTAATACGCTGAAGCTGAAAGCCTATGTTCAACAGCGTAAGGTCAACGATTTCCGTTCGGAGATTAACAACCTGATTGCCGGTGAACTGATTGATGATCCGGAAGAGGCTTTTGTCTTCAGGCACTCCAGCAATCCTACAAACCCTGACAGCCGTCACCCCTATTTCATTGACAACTACCAGGGACAAACGGATGCCGGAGACTACATGTCCAATTACTATATGGACCTCTTGCTTAATGATAAATCGATTACTGATCCACGTTTGCCCTATTACATGTACCGCCAGGTAACATCGAACACAACCGATGTTAATGAAAAACAGTGCCTGAATGTCTCGAAGCCTTCACACTTCCGTGATTTCGATCCGTGGTGTGAGCTTACAAACGGGTACTGGGGACGTGATCACGGCGTAGCGCTCGGTATTCCGCCAGACGACCAAAAGAAAACCACGTTTGGTGTCTATCCCGTGGGAGGTGCCTACGACAACGGACAGGCAGAAGTTGTAGACACAGATTTTGGACTGGCCGGAGCCGGGATCCAGCCGTTGTGGATGCCGTTTTATACGGACTTCCTTATTGCGGAAGCAGGGCTTGCACTGAATACCGATACACCAGCCGGAACCGTAGCTGACCAACTGGCAGCTGGAATAGAAGGGTCAATGACTTACGTTAGAGACTTCGGACAACCTGCTGTTGATGCCCAGGGTGCCGCCGGCATGCAACAAGGAAATATCGACTCCTATATTTCAGAAGTGACAGATCGATATAGCAACGCCAATAACGACACAGAGCGTATGTCTGTGATTGCGCGGGAGTTCTATCTGGCCTTGTGGGGTAACGGACTGGAAGCTTATAACCTGTTTCGCAGGACCATGAACAGCAACCTGGCCTTCGATCCTACCAACGGTCAAGAGTGGAGACACTTCCCGCGTACAGTTCAAGTCCACAGGCAGTCAAGCCCCGGAGAGTTTTATTCCACGATGAAATATCCGGCTGCTTATATCCAGCGTAACAATAACGCGCCGTCTAAATCACTTACCACAAAAGTGTTTTGGATGGGTGATGTTAGTACAGATCTATTTAATTTTTAAATGATTTTTTAGAGGTAACATTTTATGAAATATTTAAAATATACACTTTGTACAGTACTGGTTCTGCTGGTTTCTGTGGCCTGCGATGTGAATTCGGAGAAGTTCCCGACGGATCTTGAAGAACTTCGCCAACAGGAAAACACGGGCGGTTTTCTACGAATAAAAACCGTTAACTCAGCAGGCTTTGACCAGGTAGACCTTCAAAACGCTGCCTACGAAATCATACTTGAAGCAGATGATGCTCAAGACGGCGGGCAGCTCGAATCAGTAGAGTTCTACATTGCATTTGAAGACAACAGCGGTGATGGTGACGGTGTCGAAGAGCTGAGCAGCCCTTTCAGAACGCTGGAAGCATCCGACTTTTCTCCGGCTGAAGACACCGGGCTGCCGGTCTATACATTTACCTTAACCGGACCAGAGGCCGCAAGTGCCGTTGGCGTTCCCCTTTCTGAGTGGGATACCTTCGATGTAGTTCAGCTTCGCTGGGTACTGCATTTGACCAATGGTAAATCGTTTACAAG
>JBEPXS010000072.1:0-11396 GCA_041641755.1 Balneolaceae bacterium | reverse complement strand
CTGATTACAACGCCCGATGGAGTGACCAGATGATAGAGGATTGGGAGACCCGGGGCTATACCGAAATACTTAACGGACGTACGGGTCAGGTGATGCCTGTTAATAAAGTAGTATATGATGATGCCCACGAGAACGCCGACCGTGTGATCGCCCTGAATCGCATCAAAAACCTGGATCTTCCGGCGCTGTTTGTTCACTCACGAGATGACGAGTCCGTAGCACACACCGAGGCTGAAAAGCTCTATAAAAACTCACCTTCCAAAGATAAAGAGCTCAAGCTTCTGAAAGATACCGGCCATACCTTTGGCGGAGCTCATCCATTTGAACAAGATGAACTACCAGCTAAGTTAGCGGAAGTAGTAGACGCCACTACAGAATGGTTTGAGTGGTATCTGAAGTAATATTGGTACCAATAACAATGCTGTCGGATCAATGATGAATTCAATTCGGAAAGTTTCCTTAAAATGTTATCCCGACAGGTGCGTTATTTTTTGTATTAGTAACTATTCCTTTTTAAAAAAATAAGTTCATTTGTTCAGAACACTTCTCCTTGCGCTTATATTAATTATTTATGCTCAAAGTATAACATGGGCACAGTCCACACCCGAACTGATTAATAACACCGAATTCCGTCCCGTAGCCCGTCAGGCGGTAGATTCACTCTACAATTTTAACCGGGAGGCCGCCCGGGAGCTGATCGATCCGTGGAAGCAGCGCTACCCGGATCACCCGCTCTGGATGCTGTTTGATGGAATCGAGCTCTGGTGGCAGATATTGGCCGATCTTGAGGATACCTCCCATGACGAGCAGTTCTTTAACCTGATGGGTCGTGTCGATTACCGGTGCAGCCAGCTACTCAGGAAAGATCAGGATCATGCCGATGCCCTCATTATGAAGGCGATCAGTAACGGATATATAGCCCGGCAATACGCCAACCGGGATGAATGGATAACCAGTATGAATCAGTCGCGTAAAGCGTACAGGGCCTACCAGTATCTGCAGGAGGTGCAACCCGACCTGCCCGACCTGAAGCTGGCGGAAGGACTCAAACTATATTACTCAGCATATCTGCCGGAGGCGTATCCAATTGTGAAAACTGTTTCCTGGTTTTTGCCAGAGGGAAACAGGGAGAAAGGGTTGGATTATTTAGAGCAGGCAGCCGAGCAGAGCATTTTTGCCCAGGCAGAGGCGCGCTATTTTTTGGGTAACATTAATCTTTTGTACGAGGAAAATTACGAAGAGGCGGCCGATCATCTGGAACATTTGTATCAAAAGTATCCGAACAACAGTTATTACGCGCGAATTTTGGTCCGTAGTTATTTCCGCATGGATAATTATGACCAGGCGCTTATTCTCATAGATGAAATACTAAGTCGGTGGCAATCAGAGAACCTACCTTTTGAAGAAGTGTTAAGGGAGGAGTTGTTAACCTGGAAGGGGCGGATTCATTTTAAACGGTTTCAATATAGTCGTGCAGCCGATGCGTTGAAGGCGGCCTATAAGACAGGGCAGTCGCTACCTGAACCCGATGGACGGAGCCAGCACGTATTTGCAGGATACTTCCTGGGAAGAAGCTATCTTGAGATCGGGGACGATGAACAAGCCCGGCGCTACCTGGAAGCCGTCTCCCAAATGAACGTACAGGAGGAGTACCGGGATCATGCCAGGCAGCTTGTGGAAAAGCATTTTTAATCATAGTGTTTTATTGTAGCCTAACAATTCCACTTGGGAGAATAGTTGAAGGAGAAATCAAGCTTTACCTTGTTTTTAATACGGATATCTCGTAAAAATGATTGAATGAAATAAAATAGCTGGAATTCGACGCTTTCACCGAAGCCATAGTTCGGCTGGTTGATAAACATGACATCGCTATTCCCCACAATAGAACAATGTATGCCTCCCTTAAGCTCTTCAGCTGAATGAAGAGTGGCCTCTCCCGTGTTTAGATGTTGAACTTTAATCCCAAGGAGAAATTCGAAATTATGCTCATAGGCCTGATATCCGATACGCACGACCATGTACCTCATATCAAAAAAGCGGTTGATCATTTTAAAAGCCGGGAAGCAGAGTTGGTTCTGCATGCCGGTGACTATTGCAGCCCGTTTACGGTTCCCCATTTTGAGGGACTCAACCTGAAGGGGATTTTCGGAAATAACGATGGAGATAAATATCTATTAATGAGAAAATTTAAATCTATCGGGGCTAAACTGGAAGGGAATTTCATGGAGGTGGAAGCAGGGAGTTTACAGATTGCTGTATATCACGGAACCTATCCGGCTATAACGGACGCTCTTCGAAAGGCAGACAAGTACGAGGTTGTAGTAAGCGGTCATACTCATACGGCAGTGGAAGAAAAGTTCGGTGACACACTGGCGATAAATCCCGGAACGGCTCATGGATTCGATGAAAAAGCTACAGTAGCTCTTCTGGATACCACTACACTCGAAGTGGAGTTTGTGGAGCTAAGCTGATCCAAACTTTCTCCATTCGCGTAATTTTTATTTCAGATTATTGCAGACCGACCTGGTGAATGTATCAGTAGTACCCAGTCCGCCGATATCGGGGGTGCAAACTTTTTCGTATTTGAGTGTTTCGTATACTGCATGTCTGATATTATCGGCAATTTCATTTTCTTCCAGGTGTTCAAGCATCATCAGGGCCGAGAACAGGAAAGCTATAGGGTTAGCCTTACCTTCGCCCGCAATGTCGGGAGCAGAGCCGTGGACTGCCTCAAAAATAGCGGCATCGTCACCTATGTTTGCCGCGCCGGTAACGCCAAGTCCACCAACAAGCCCTGATGCCAGGTCGGAAAGGATATCTCCAAACAGGTTGGTAGTGACAATCACATCAAAGCGGTAGGGACGCATCACCATCTGCATTGCCATATTGTCTACAATGAGATCTTCAAACTCAATATCCGGGTAATTAGAGGCGACCTCCTGGCCAACCTCCAGGAAAAGACCAGTTGTCAACTTCAGGATATTGGCTTTGTGAACCAAGGTAACCTTTTGTCGGTTTTTGCGTTTTGCATACTCAAAGGCAGCCCTAATAATTTTTTCACTGGCTTCCCTGGTTACCACCGCAATGCTTTCGGCATGGCCTTGTTCCTGGCCTACCCAATGCTCTTTCCCAATATATAACCCCTGGGTGTTTTCCCGGAAAATCACCATATCCACATCCTTGTAGGATGTTTTGATATACGGCAGGGTTTTGGCCGGACGAATATTACTGTAAAGTTTAAATTTTTGGCGTAATGCTACATTTACAGAGCGAAATCCGGATCCAACAGGAGTGGTAAGCGGACCTTTCAGTGCGATGCGGTATTTGTCAAGGGCATCGAGTGTTTCATCGGGAAGGGGATCATCCTGTTCGTTATAGGCTTTGAGTCCCGCCGTACATCGAATCCAGTTTATTTCTGCACCGGCCTTGTCTAAAATTGTTGTAACAGAATCGGTTATTTCAGGGCCGATACCGTCCCCTGGAATCAGTACAATATCATACATAGGCAACGAACATTTACTTTACGCGTGGCAGTTTATATTTTGATCCGCTCATATTGGTGCGGCAAACTTACAAATAATCACGGTTAATATCATTAAACTTGCCGTAGGGGAATGTTAAAAAAGCTGGCTTCAATTCACGAACCAATAAAGAACCAACTTTAAGAACTCCCGGATATCTGTTACCGATATTACGAATCTATAAGCAGCACAGCAGATCCGTCGAAGTTCCCTTCCCTAAGATCTTCCAGGGCTGTATTGGCATCTTTCAGTTTGTAGGTGGTAACATTGCTCTCAATCGGTATTTCAGGAGCAAGTTGCAGGAACTCCTCTCCATCGCGTCGCGTCAGGTTGGCTACCGACTCGATGCTGCGTTCCTCCCACAGAAGTTTGTAGGGGAACGAAGGAATATCGCTCATATGGATGCCGGCACAAACCACTTTTCCACCTTTCTTCAGAGCTTTAAGAGACTGGGGCACCAATGGTCCGACCGGGGCAAATATAATGGCAGCGTCCAGCTTTTCGGGGGGAAGTTCATCTGAGTCTCCTGCCCAGGCTGCTCCTCTGTTTTTTGCAAATTTCTGGCCCTCAGTGTCGCCGGGACGTGTGAAGGCAAATACCTGTTTGTTCTGGTAATTGGCTACCTGGGTTAGGATATGGGCAGATGAGCCAAACCCGTAAAATCCAAGTGTTTGGGCATCTCCCGTTTTTCGCAGTGAGCGGTATCCGATTAGTCCAGCACAAAGCAGTGGCGCTGCCTGCCGGGCGGGATACTCTTTTGGGATAGGAAAACAGAACCGGGCATCGGCTACGGTATATTCGGCAAATCCCCCGTTGATATTATAGCCGGTGAACTGCGCCTCGTCACAAAGATTTTCCTGGTCGCTACGGCAGAATTGGCACGAGCCGCATGTTTTCCCAAGCCAGGGAACTCCCACTTTATCTCCAACTGAAAAACCGGAAACCTGATTACCAATTTCTTCGACAACTCCTACGATCTGGTGTCCGGGAATGATTGGGATGTTGGGTTCATCCAGGTCTCCATCTAAGATGTGCAGATCGGTGCGACAAATTCCACAGGTGTTTACTTTGATCAGCAGTTGCCCTTCTGAAGGAGAGGGGCGGGCAACATCTTCTAACTCGAGCGGTTTCCCTGCTGATGAAAAGACCATTGCTCTCATTTAAACTATCCCCTCATTTGGTTGATTTTACGGCTTCTCAAAATAAGCGATTCCATCGGGGGTACTTCCGGTTTTGAATCTATTTGCAATCTTCCAATTCCTGGTATCGATTACAACAATTTGGTTGACCTGACTGTTCGCTACGTATAATCGTTTACTGTCATTGGAGAAGGTGAGTCCGATGGGCACACCGTTCTCATCGGCATTACGAACGGTTGAGACTTTGGTGATAAGCTCCCTGGTGTTTGGGTTGAAAATAGCCACCTCGCTGGATTCGGCGTTTGAAACGGCTATCCACTTACCATTTGGCGCGGTGGCGGCACGGATCGAGAAGGAGCTGCTTTGCAAGGTCTGCTTGATCGTCAGGGTCTCGGTATCAATGACAGAGATCGTATTAGCGGCGCGGTTGGTTACCCAAAGCTCCGAGTGGTTGGTAGTCAGGGTAATCCCCTCGGTACCCTCATCTGTGGATATGGTCTTTATAACTTTTTCGTCAGCTATATCCAGCACACTTACCGTGCCGGAACCAATATTGGGAACAAAGACCCGCTGTTCGTTCGGGTCTAACTGCACCATGTGAGAAACTTTCTGGTTCGTCTTTATACTCTTAACCACTTCCTCTTTTTCCGTATCCACAATAACTACAGCCTGCTGCGCTTCGGCAGATACGACTATTCGGCGGCCGTCACTGAACCATTGGATACCGTGCGGGCGCTGAAAAGGTGTGATGTCGATCACTTTGTTGACGGTCTGTTGCTTCAGATCAAGAATGGAGATGGTTGATCCCGGCTGATCATTTCCATAATTGGTGATGGCGGCACGGGTACCGTCCGGTGATACGGCAACTTCGTGTGGAGCAGTACGGGTTGGGTATTCGGCAATTTTTTCTCCGGTTTGGGCATCCAGCTGCCAGGCTGTATCGCCTGTCTTATTCAGGATAAGAAGATGATTCTGAGCAAAAGTAGCACCCGGAATATTGAATAAAAGCAGAAAAATAAGAGCCAATATTTTTTTCATAGCAATGGTAGTTTAATTATTCTAAAAGAGTCTTCGGCGTTTTTTAATTTTAAAACGATTGTCCAGGCTGTAGTTGCCCGGTCCGATAAACAGCATGCTTACAAATACGATCGCCATTTTCATCGGGTGAGCAATTTCCGGGTATCCCGCACCCTGCCCGATCTTGGATGCCATCGCCACAAGCATCGTTATCGTAAGCAGGACCAGTATTGGTCGGTAAAACAGGCCCAGGACAAGAAACAGGCCACCAAAAAGTTCTGTAATACCTGCCAGGAATCCGAAGAACATCGGGGCGGTATTAATCCCGATATGTTGCATCGCCATGCCGTAGCTGGTCCATACCTCCGGACCGCCCAGCATTTTGGGGATGCCATGAAAAATAAAGGCTATGCCCAAACCCAGACGGAGGATAAAGATGCCAATGTTACGGTATTTACCTGTTTCTCGGGCTCTCATCATATCTGTATTTTAAATAACTATGATTAACATACTGCCACATTAAGACTCGAATCTGAATTTATCCGGTTTTTGATACGTTGTCGTGACGTGCAGTAATTATTTTGATTTGTTGTAGGTTAAACGATAGATGGTGCCGCTGTGGTCGTCGGATATCAGCAATGATCCGTCCGATAGTTGAAGCAGTGCGACCGGTCGACCCCAGACTGATTCATCTTCCCGAAGCCATCCCTCAATAAAGGGCTCGTAGGAGACAGGCTGCCCATCTTCCATGTGTACCATAGTTATTCTATATCCAATTTTTTCACTTCTGTTCCAACTACCATGTTCGGCAATCAAAATTTGATTCCGGTACTCTTCCGGGAAGAGTGTTTCCGTGTAAAATATGACACCTAACGGGGCAACGTGGGGACCTAACAGCTGAGCGGGCATCTTAAAATCAATGTTCAGCGATTTCCCTTGTGAGCCGAACTCGGGATCCCAGGTTTCGTTCCCATGCAGATAGGGATAACCGAAATGTTGTCCCTTCTCCGTAAGGTGATTGAGCTCACCAGGTGGCTTGTCGTCGCCCATCCAGTCACGATTGTTATCGGTGAACCAGAGATCACCGGTTTCTGGATGCCAGGTAAAACCTACCGTATTGCGGACACCGCGTGCTACAATTTCCCGGCCGGTACCGTCAGGATTGATGCGTGTTATACTTGCAAAAATGCCCTGTTCGGGCTCGCAGATGTTACAAGGAGCGCCCACCGGCACATATAGTTTATCATCGGGACCGAAGGCGATATACTTCCATCCGTGATGTCCTTCAGTTGGATAGCTGTCATTAATGACCACCGGATTCGGTGGGTTGTTAAGGTTTTCTTCAATATTATCAAAACGCAAAATTCGGCTCACTTCAGCCACATAAAGTGCACCATCCTTAAAAGCTACGCCATTCGGCATGCGCAGGCCCTCTGCTACTCTGATTATTTGATCAGCCCTGTAATCATTGTCTTTATCAACTACAGCGTACACATTGCCAGCCTGGCGGGTACCGACGAAGAGCGTTCCACCGGGACTCATCGCCATTGAACGTGCATTGGGTACTTCGGAGGCATAGATCTCAATATGGAATCCTTCAGGCAGGGAGAGTTCATCAAGTGATTTTTGAACGTTATCAGAATTTGAGCTGCAGGAAAAAAGAAAAATAGAAACCAAGCATATTAATAATTTGCAGAACTTTTCTGGGGAGCGATTCAAAAAAACAGGCATGGGATCTCCGGTTAGCTATTACCCACTGATTACATGTTCTCTCAATGTACTATTTGCAGGGATCTATATAAACCGAATATTTTGATATGGTTACTTTAACCTGAGCTTGGGATAAGAACCGAGAACGAGTTTACATAGAGCATCCTTTTCGGGCGTTGCAATTTTTGGTGATCGTTCTTTAGCCCCTTCACAGCTCAGTTTTCCTAATCGAAAAATGAACAGCAAAAAATGGTAAGATGTCCCAGGTTAAAACTTTTTGTGGTGTCCCTTTTGTCTTGATACAAAAGAGACGAAAAGATCAAGAAGAATTTAAAACTCAATCGGGTTGACCACGACCGAAACGCTGAATGCAGGAGAAGCCAACCCGATTTCGGACAGTAAATTCTTCCGGTTTTTCATCTGTTGCTATAACCCTTTTGTTTGGTAGAGGTTTTCCGGATGAATATGCTGAGGTTCACCATAATGGCACCAAAAAGAGATCCTTGAGTCAGTAATAAGTACGACCTTAGATTTTTATCCCTCATTGAAAAATAAACAACTCAAATAGTGCTTACCCGTCATAACAGGGAATAGTTAGCAAACTCTTAACCTGAGCTAACGTTACTTTAATCTGCTTACAAGACGATCTATGAGTTCAGCTTGCGCAGGATTTATTTTATTTCGGGCAGTTTCAACAGCAAAAAATTCTGCACGATCCATTTCGGGAAATTTCTGGCTTTTGCCGGTATTGGGAGGCCACTCTACCTCAAACATATTGCTTTTAATCTCATGATCTTCAGGTAGTTCTTCCTGGACAGCCCAGGCGTGCACTACTTTACCTCCTTTTTGTTTGATTGATCCAAGCTTGATAAAGTTGCCACTTGGTGTAAAGCCGATTTCCTCTTTAAACTCGCGTATGGCCGCTTTCAATGTGTCCTCCTCTTCTTCGATTATCCCTTTTGGGATCGACCAGGCGCCTTCATCTTTATTAGTCCAATAGGGACCTCCGGGATGGGCCAGAAATAGTTCCAGATCGGGACTTAGTCTAAACATCAGTATTCCGGCGCTGGTTTGTGACATGTTCAGGCATCAGATGTAGTTCATAATTTTCAACATTCATTACATCCGGTCGAAAAACCAGTTGGGCGTCAGTTTGATCAGCCAGGCTACCAATCGCCATCGCCGAGTGATATAGGCGTGATTTTTCTTCTTGTCTATTGCATTGGCTATTTGTCGGGCAGACTTGTCGGTATTGGACACCCAAAATAACCCCTTCATTCCCCGGATCATCTCTGACTGCACAAATCCCGGCTTAATATCGGTAACCGTGATGTTTGCACTGGAATGGTTCGCCTTTTGCCGATACCCCTGCAGGTATATAGAAACAAAGGTTTTGGATGCGTTATAGACTGCAGAAAGGCCATGTCCAAAGAGACTGGCTATAGATGAGATGCCCACGATGTGTCCGTGACGCTGCTCTTCAAAGTAAGTGAAGCTGAAGTTTGCAAGAGATGAGAATCCGGTTACATTTACATCGATTACATGTTTTTCGGTATCCCAGCCGCTGGCCCCCTGGTAATTGGAAATCCCAGCATTCAATATGATAATATCCATCCCATCCATATTTTTGATGAGAGATTGCAGATGCTCCCGACTCTTTTTCAGTTCGGTTACATCCATCTGTTGAATGTGGATGCGATGGTGCAGTTCATCTTCCAGTTCGAGTAGTTTTCCCATTCTTCGCCCGGTTGCTCCTACAACATAACCGCGCCGGTGTAGTTCAACGGCCAGTGCCCGGCCAATACCGGAGGTGGCGCCTATAATAATAGCTTTTTTCATAATCCTGTAAATTTAATCCATCCTCTTTTGCGATGCCCAAAGTCAAAAATACCGGGATGAAAAATTTCTGCGAGAATTTCGGTTGATTCCACCAGCCGCGGTCCCGGCCGATGGAAATAGTGATCTCCCTCCATCAGGTATACGCGGCTGTTTTGAACGGCTTGGAGATTATCCCATCCTGAATTCGAGGTAAGGGAAGTCATTTCACCCGTGGTTTTTTCGAGAGAATATCCACAAGGGGATATCAGCAGAATATCGGGATCTTTAGCAATTACAACCTCCCAGTCGATCCAGGGGGAGGGGCCTCCGGCATCTCCCAAAAGGGTCTTCCCGCCCGCTATATTTACCAGTTCAGGGAACCAGTTGCCTGCCGACATCAACGGTTCAATCCACTCAATACAGATGACACCGGGAGTGGGGAGATTTTCTGTTTTACTCTGAATTTTGTTAAGCCTGTTTACAATATTGTTGATAAGCTCCGCTCCTGCTTCGTCGGCCTCCAGTACCTCTGCGATATCGTATATCGACATCAACACATCATCAAGGGTATCCGGGGAAAATGACAGAACCTTTACCTTGTCTCCCAGTTGTTGCTTTACCGCCCGTTGCACCTCTTCATAGGATGCTGCACATACCTCGCAGTGATCCTGGGTCAGAATCAGATCCGGGTCCAGTGAAGCAATCAGTTCCGCATCAACCCTGTACACCGACAGTCCCTCCTGGACCATTGCTTTTATCCGCTGATCAATTTTATAACTGGTACCGTCCGCCTTGTATTTTGGAGCTGTACAGGCAGGCAGCGACTGGACAGAAGCAGGATAGTCGCATTCATGGGAGCGGCCCACCAGGTGAGACTCCATTCCCAGTGCGCAAACAATTTCTGTAATACTGGGCAAAAGTGATACGATACGCATGGTCGAAGTCAATTTGAGTTTTAGCTAAGATTGGAATACTGGTTCAACAAATCCAGTAAAATTGGTCTGCATTGTGTTTTCATATCATCTGTTTTACATAACAAAAAATGGATATCGGGATGTCATTAAAGTTTTACGAATATTTTTGGGTGACTAGGTCCATAACTAAAACTGTATTTAACTTCTACTAAGTAAGTAGGAGGGTATAAAAAAAGTGGTCCACCTAGAATGATGGACCACCGGATCAGTAAAAGTGATATACTTGTTAGTTCGTTAGTTCGAGGAGGAAGCAGAAGAGCTGGAGCCGCTGACGGAGTTCAGTTCCAGGGTTCCTGTGATATCAACGTCACCGCCAATTACGGTTGTAGCAACCCAATCTCCGGTACCGACGTTAAAATCATTCCGGTTTACCGTGTGGGTAAATTTGATACCTGCCAGCCGTGTATTCTCCTGCATCGGATGATCGCGAACGCCCAGCAGGGTAAAGGGCAGCTCAATGTCTTTGCTCACATCCTTGATCGTCAGCGTACCCACAGCTGCAAATTTATTTTTACCGCTTCGTTTAACGATCTCGTCACTGGCAAACGTGATATGAGGGAACTTTTTTGCATTGAAGAAATCATCGGATTGCAAGTGTCCGTCACGTTTTTGATTGTCAGTATCAATACTGCTGACTTCAATTTCTACATCTACACTACTCTCCTCCAGGTTGTTGGGATCAAAGTTGATGTCGGAAGTGTATTCAGTGAACTGTCCGGTAACCGGTGTGAAAAAGTGGGTTACCTCAAAAGAAATTTTGCTGTGTGCTTTATCAATTTTCCACTCGGTAACGGCTGCATTGTCAACTGATGTAAAGGCACCGCTGACTAATAAAAATGCAACAGTAAGGAAACTTGTGATTAAGGATTTGAACGATTTCATAAGAATAATTTTAACTTTTGTTTGAGTTGAGGTTTGAATCCGTTCCTCTAAATGAAAAACAATATAGAATAGTTCGTTTAATGTTAAATTAATTTAGGATTTGCGTTGTGTGGTTAGAATAATCAAGCCAAAAATTTTTATAAAAGCCGTTCAGTCAACCTGAACCACTGTCCTGAGCTTGACTCAGGATCTCGCGAAGAAAGGAACCTTTGATTAAAACGGGCGTAAGATCAAGATACCGACCCCATCCAAGATTCCGGATCGAGGTGGGATGACTTAGAGTAGAGCGCTTGGTCTACCCCAAGGCATGTTGTAGATAATATTTTTTGTTCTAT
>JBEPXS010000071.1:0-11588 GCA_041641755.1 Balneolaceae bacterium | reverse complement strand
TGGCCCTGTTCCTGGAGCCGGTTCGCTGTATCGGCCCCTCAATTACTCCAAGACTTTTATACCCTCGTTCATGAAAATGTTGAGCAGCCAGATAACCGCCGCTGTAGCTGTCAAATGTAATAGTAGGAAATACCGGGTTTTCGATATTATGATTGGAAACGACTGGGTATTTGTCGGGTAACACCTCTTTAATCTGCTCATACTGTTCTCGCTTAAAACCGGGAGTATACAGAACAAGTCCATCGTATTTTTGGTTGCTCAGATCTTTGATTGTCAGCAATAGCTCATCAAATGGTTTCTGGATACTGATTAATGAAAGGCGGATGTTCCCTTTTTCAACTGCTTGGTTTATACCGTGGAAGAAAGAGGCATAAAACTCTCCACGATGGAAACCGGTCATGATGAAGAATATCTTCAGTGCATTATAAATTGAATCATCATCCAGATCGTCTGGGATCGGATAATTCATGTTTTTGGCGGTAACTAATATCTTTTTACGAGCAACCTCTCCGATTTTTTCGGAACCGTTCAGCACCCGCGAAACTGTAGATATTGAATAGCCAGTACTTTCCGCGATATCTTTTAAGGTTACTTTCAATACGTTGTCGATCAATAAGATTAAAGAGTCAGCTGAACAGCATGAAGAGGTGAAAATAAGGGAGTCTTATTCGTTCAATCCTACGGTCACCTTCCGTCCATTTTTTTATTTCAGCGAAAAAATAACTACTAATTCGGTTTTAATGAAACAAGATTTTAAAAAAAGATTCTAATTAGTTGCTTCAACAGTCTGCTTTGAAAAACAAAAAACAATTCTGCTTATTATGATGATTGCCGGATATTCAAATTGACCGGTACCAGGCTGAGTACCCCTTCCTGTTGGTTCGGCTTGGTCACTATTTCTCGCATCATCTCCATAGTTACTATCCCTAACTGTTTATAATCGGTATGTACCGAAGAGATAGTAGGATGATGGCGTTCACAGATCGGGAGATCATCAAAACCGATTATGGCAATATCCTCAGGAAATTGGTACCCGTTTAACAATGCTTCTTCCATAAATCCATGACACATTGCGTCGCTGCAAGCAAATACAGCCCGGGGTTTCTCTTCAGTCTCAAGATAGTCGTGAAAGGCTTCTTTGCCACCATCAAACTCATAATTGCCACTGTATTCCCAAATGATGTCCATATCTGATCCCTGTAGTGTGTAATCCCTAAACCCGTTGGCCCGATACCGTGCCTCCGCCTTTTCAAATGGTCCGTTAATTATTCCACAGGTTTCATAGCTTTTTTGATAAAAATGTTCAGCCGCCATGTATCCACCGCTATAACTGTCAAAGGTAATTGTAGTGAATACAGGGCTTTCGATCAGCCCGTTAGACATAATTGGGAATTGATCGGGAAGTTCTTTTTTTATCTGCTGATAGTCCTGCTTCTTTAATTCAGGTGTAAATAGAATGATGGCATCGGATTGTCCATTCTTTGTAAGCTCCTTCAACTGGTTGATCATGCTGGGCAGGGAATCATCGATATTGATCAGGGCCAGACGTATGTTGTATTCTTCCGCAGCGCGGTTGATACCATTGAAAAAGGAGGAAAAAAATTCTCCGGCATCAAACTGAGAGACTACCAGAAAGACTTTCAGGGTATGGAGTATTTTTTGACCATCGTCATCTATATGAATAGGATAGTTTAATTTTTTTGCAGCATGAATGATAGCCCGCCTTGTTTTTGAGCTTATTTTATCCGAG
This sequence comes from Balneolaceae bacterium, assembly GCA_041641755.1. Taxonomy (GTDB): domain Bacteria; phylum Bacteroidota; class Rhodothermia; order Balneolales; family Balneolaceae; genus JAMQKA01. Next base: position 9,838 of record JBEPXS010000071.1, on the reverse strand, counting down.
CCATTCAGAACTCTTGAAACGGTGGATATGGAAAATCCTGTTTCTTCCGCGATATCTTTAAGGGTAACTTTCAATGTGTCTCTATTTTTAAAAATAACATGTTATTGGGAAAACGAATGATCATTATTAAGTGTGATAAAAACACTTAATTACTCTAATAACCGATTTTTACCGATAATTTTCAACAACCCATTATGGTAAAAGGTGAATTATTTTGCAAAAATTTTGCATCTTTGAAACTAATCAGGCACAAAAGAAGGTCGATTCATACTATTAAAGTGGGTATGCGGTTGGGTCGGGTTTTATTCAGACTTCAATTCAAAAATTTTTTTGCAAAAAAAGTGAAGTAAAATTCAGTGCTCTAACTCAAAGATTCATAGTTTTGATTTTTTATGTTTAGAAATAAGAACTTAGGACTTGTCTGGAATAGTTTAAAAAAAGAGGCTCGAAAACAGTCTGGCTTATTTTTATATTGAACGGAAATATTAGGGTAACAATATCCTTTTTAAATAAAGGGTCCGAGCAAAAAGAAATTGTTACTGAAGGAAGGGTATAGGTTAACAGCTATAATCGTTTAACTCTCTTGTTAAGCCTAATTACATCTAATTAAGAACTCATTAGCTTAAAAAATTGACTACTAGTTACCGTATGGTCAGAAGGTTTTCAATCTTTGTTTGTATTACATTATTCTTTTTCACTTCCTGTACTGAAGAGACTCCGCCTGAACAGACGTCGGATCAATATCAAAAGGTTGTGTCGTCTTTTTATTTGAGTCTTGCCGCAATTGAGTCAGACCAAGCGGTATTTGCTGCTGAAAAGATGAACGAGGTTGCCAAAATCTATCCCAAAGAGCCTGCTGCATGGGCCAATCTCGGTGTTTTTTCAATGAGAAGAGGGAATTTCGAGATGGCCGCTGAACAGTTGTCAAAAGCGGAGAATTTGGTTCCCGAGAATGCTCAAATACAGTTCCTGCTTGGAATACTAGAAAGCAGGAGAGGCAACATACAGCCTGCTATCGACCATCTTCAAAAAGCAGCGGAACTGAACCCGAATAATGCCCGCATAACGTATGCGCTTATCTCTGAGCTGGAGCGGCAGGATGTACAAGACAACTCTGAATCTATTCACAGCCTTTTAAATACCCTCCTTGAGCGTCAACCTGATAACCTCGCTGTAATGCTCGAGATGACCCGCCTGGCATCTAAACTGAATGACAGTGCGTTGCTGGAACGATCGCTCGAGAACCTGACTGCCGAATCGGATGCATGGCCAACAGAAGTTAGGAATGAGTTTGAGGATCTGAAAAAAGAGATTCTGAATCGGCCGATTGAAGACCTGACATTCGAGATAGCATATCTGAGAAATAATTTGAATAAGCTGCCAAAATTCGAAGCGGATTTTGATCGAATTGAGCTACCCCCGAACCAGGTCGGTTTTTTGCTGACCGATTTTATGTGGTTACCCGAGCCATCTACACTTAATGAGGCCCCGGATGACAGCATCACTTTTGAGCAGCAGCCTCTGGAAATTGCGGCTGAAGGTTTGGAGCTCTCGTTCCATGTTACTTTGGCCGAAGATAGTATACCCGATCTACTTGTTTTAACCCGCAGTAAAGCAATTCTTCAAAATGGACAGACATTTGAACTGCCTTCTAACGAAAGCGAGACCGTATCAAGAGCTACGGTAGGCACATTCGATTATAACTATGACTTTCTGAACGACCTGGTATTTACCGGTTCGGAGGGGATCAGAATATTTGAACAGAATGAAGAGCGTACCTTCACGGAGATTACTTCGGACATTGATTTGTCTTCTTCGGTTCTCAACGACAGTTACTCTGGCGTCTGGAAGTCGGACTTTGACCTGGATGGCGATTTGGACCTGGTGTTGGGCCGCAATGAAGCGTCGCCACGTGTACTGCGAAACAATGGAGATGGTACATTTACTGCCTCAGAACAGTTTGCCGGTGTTCAGAATCCCATTGATTTTTCCTGGGCTGATATTGATGCTGACGGCGATGCGGATGCTGTATTCCTGACTCAGAATGGAGAGTTGAAGATTTTTCAAAACGAACGGATGTCTGAATTCAGTCTATTAGAAAATATGCCGCAACTGGCACCGATCTATTCCATACAGGTTGCTGATCTTGACAGTGATTCCCGTCTCGATATTGTTGCGCTCCGAGATTCCACCGTTGAACAGCTAACGATAGCCGAGGACCAGATGGAAACTAATGTGGCAGCCCGGATGGATACACCGATATCCGGGGAAACACATAAAGAGCTTTTTGTGCAGGATTTTGACAATAACGGCGGATTGGACCTGATAATTTCAACCGACACCGAGAGCCAGCTCTGGTTAAGTGACCAGCAGTTAAACCTGAATCACCACAACAGCTCATTACCCGGAAAGCTATACTCGACCACAGACATGACCGGAAACAACAGGATGGACTTGATCGGCCTTGGCGATAGTTCTGCTTTCCAGCTGGTCAATAGTGGCAAGAAGGGGTATAACGGACGTATGATTAGTCCGCGAGCTTCGGGTTCGGTAGGCGATCAGCGGATAAACTCATTTGGAATTGGTGGAGAGATCGAAATCCGCTCGGGACTGCTTTATCACAAACAACCGATAACTTCTCCCGTAGTCCATTTTGGACTTGGCAGGTTTGATGAAGCGGAGATGCTACGCATTATCTGGCCCAACGGTTCCGTACAGGCCGAGTTTGCCGAGTTGGGATATGGCTCAAAGATATTTAACGAACAACTTCTGAAGGGCTCCTGCCCATGGATTTTTACTCACAACGGGGAGGAGATGGAGTTTGTAAGTGACTTTCTGTGGCGTACGGCTCTCGGGCTCCGTATTAACGCCCAGGGAGAAGGCAGCGTTGTACATAGTATCGACTGGGTTAAAATTGAAGAGGATCAGCTAAAGCCCAGTAATGGCTACTACGACGTTCGCATTACCGCCGAATTGTGGGAGACCCACTTCTTTGATCACGTCTCACTGATGGCCGTCGACCACCCGGCCGATACTGAAGTGATGGTAGATGAGCGTTTTGTGCTTCCTGCACCCGAACAGCAGCTTTATCCGATGCGTTCGTTGCATCCTATTGAGCAAGCGATCGACCAGGATCGTAACAATGTTACTGAACTGGTCCAAAAAGAGGATGGAAAGTATGTAGACACGTTCGAGTTAACACCTTATCAGGGTGTAGCAAAAGATCACTATCTGGAGGTCGACATCGGTGATCAGGCTGTTGGAAATAAAGAAGAACCGGTATACCTTGTCGCCAACGGCTGGATCTATCCAACCGACAGCTCCATAAATGTGGCAATTAGCCAGGGAGACAGAGACCCAATTTATGGCATTTACCTGCAGGTGCCGGACGGAAAGGGCGGATGGGAAACAGTACGAGATGACATCGGTTTCCCGGCAGGTAAAAACAAATCAATTTTAATCAACCTTAGTGAGCTTCCGTTGGATCACATTCCTCAAAGAGTTCGACTGGCTACGAATATGGAGATCTACTGGAATCAAATATCATGGTCTGTTGGAAAACCGGGTGCCGAGATCCAAAAACATAAGCTGCAACCTGAAATAGCAGAACTGCGGTACCGGGGATTTTCAAAGCTAAATCAAACTGAACGGTTTGCTCCTGAAATACCAGATTACCAACATATCGCCAGTACAACACCCCAATGGATCGATCTGATCGGATATTATACCCGGTTTGGAGACGTTAAAGAACTTGTGGAAAAGATCGATGACCGCTATGTTATCATGAATGCGGGTGATGAACTTCTATTTAAATTCAAGGCGCTGCCCGAACCACCGGAAGGATGGACAAGAGATTTTGTACTGATAGGTGATGGCTGGGTTAAAGACGGTGACTATAATACAGGACACTCCAAGACAGTTATTCCATTACCATATCATGGCATGGAAGATTATGCTGAACATCCCGGTAGTCTTGAAAATGATCCGGTTTATAAAAAGCATAAGCAGGACTGGGCACAATACCATACACGATATATTACACCGAAATTATTGCGTTCCGCATTGAGGCTTAACAACGAAAGCAATTGATTGCAGATAACAATGAATTACAACAAGACAGCAAAAATCGGCATTGTCCTTTTCTTCATCGGACTACTGGCTACACCAGCTGCGCTGGATAAACTGGACCAGTGGCAGCAAGAAGGGAGCAACAAGGAGGGACAGGAGCAAGCACTAGACCGATATGGATTTTATATGAAGGATGTTGCCTCGGAGGTCGGTATCGATTTTAAACATAACGCACCACAGTTGGATCCCAGGCTTAACCATATTATGCCACAAGTAGCTTCGGTGGGAGCCTCGGTTTCAGTGTCAGATTTTAACAATGATGGATTCCATGATCTGTATCTGACCAACAGCGCAAAAAATACCGAAAATGCCCTCTACAAAAATAATGGTGACAGCAGCTTCACCAATGTTGCCAAAGAGCTGGGAGTAGCCAATCTCAATGATCAGCCCAAAAAAAACGGTACTTCTATGGGATCGATCTGGGGAGATTATGACAACGACGGATATGAGGATCTCTTTGTGTTTAAGTGGGGTAAACCTGAACTCTTTCATAACGACAAGGGCGAAGGCTTCACGCGTGTGACTGATCAGGCCAACTTACCAAGCTGGATAAACGCCAACACGGCCGTTTGGTTTGATTATAACCGCGATGGCAGGTTGGATCTTTTTATAGGTGGCTACTACGATGAGGAGATCAATCTCTGGGACCTGGAAAATACAGAAATTATGCCTGAGAGTTTTGAATATGCTCAAAATGGCGGGCGTAAGTATCTATTCCAGAATTTAGGTAATGGAAAGTTTAAAGAGGTCAGTAAAGAGCTTGGTCTCGTCAGTAATCGCTGGTCATTTTCGGCGGCAGCAATAGATTTAAACGATTCCGGTTATCCTGACCTGGTAGTTGCCAACGATTACGGTGTTGATGAGCTCTATATCAACAGGGAGGGCAAAAAATTTGAAAATATGGGCAATCAGGCCGGCATGGGTTTTTCCCCCAAGAGTGGAATGAACGTCTCCTTTGGGGATATCATGAACCAGGGTAAATATGCTATTTATGTGACGAACATTTCGGAGCCGGGCGTGCTGATCCAGGGAAATAATCTCTGGATGCCGGTAACCAGCAGTTCTGAGAAAGAGCTTAAATTTCAAAATATGGCCGGTAACCTCGGCGTTGAGCTTGGCGGCTGGAGTTATGGCGCCCAGTTCGGTGATCTCAATAACGACGGGTATCTCGATCTCTATGTGGCCAACGGATATATTTCAGCTGACAAGGAGAGTGATTATTGGTACGACTTTTCGAAAGTAGCCGGTGGTCACGAAAATATTATATCCGATGCAAGCAACTGGCCGGCCATGGATGGACGTAGCCTCTCGGGCTACCAGGAGAACAGAATTTGGATAAACGACGGGGCTGGAAAATTTCAGGAGGTAGCCAATGCTGTGGGAGGCTCTCTCAAGCTTGACAGCCGTGCGGTAGCTTTCGCTGATCTCACCAACAACGGTACACTTGATGTTGTAGTGGCCACCCAGGACGGACCTGTTAAAATCTACGAGACTCGCGTCAAAAAAGAGCATTCCTGGATCGAATTCAAGCTGAACGGTACCGTGAGTAACCGAAGTGCAATTGGTGCTGAAGTCGAACTCTATTGGGACGGTCGCAGCCAGGTACAAACTGTGGCGGGTGCCAGTGGTTTCAGTGCTCAAAATCAGCGACCCTTACACTTTGGTTTAGGTGCTAATCCCGATGTTAAAAAGGTGGAAATCCGGTGGCCTTCCGGCATCAGCCAAACTATAGAATCACCGGAAATAAACAGAAAGCATACCATCACGGAACCTGAGAACTAAATGCAGCTGATAGCCAAGGTAAAGAAGCAAATTTCTGAGTTCCAGTATAACAGGGGATATACCCCTCCGCTGCTAATCACCGGTATTCTGTTGGCAGCCCATCTTTCTTTTGGGATTCTTGAAGATTATACAAAGCTGGGTATTGCCATCGGAGCCAGTATGGCTACCGAACTGGTACTGCACCGCCTGCTCCTTGGTGAGTGGAGAAACTTAAACAGTGCCTATATCTCGGGGATTAGCGTTGGAATCCTCATTCGTTCGCCCTTCTTATGGCCATATGCACTCTGTGCTATGCTTTCTATAGCTTCAAAGTATGTATTGCGGTTCAAGGGAACTCACATCTGGAATCCCTCTAATTTCGGAATCGTAGCAATATTGTTGTTGGCGTACGACAATGTTGCTATTCTCAGCATCCAGTGGGGCAATAACATGTGGCCGATGCTGGTAATCTGGATCATCGGATTTGTATCGATCTGGCGATTAAAACGGTTTCATATTTGCGGGACCTACGTGGTTTCATTCCTGGCTTTTGCTTTTATACGAAGCTTTATTTCGGGTGATCCCTTTTTGGCAGAAATTGCACCGATCTCCGGTCCGATGTATCAGCTCTTCGTACTGTTTATGATTACAGATCCGGTAACAACGGTAAAATCAAAAAAAGGACAGTACCTGGTTGCTTTCCTGATCGCTTCTGTGGAAATGATATTTAGGCTCAACGAAGCTGTTTACGCTCCATTTTATGCACTTTTCATCGTTGGCCCTGTAGCCATGATTATTGAAAAATGGTGGAAGGAGAAACAACAGGCTGAAGCTGGATCAAACGTTGCTGTACAACAAGAAAATGCTTAAAGTAAATACGGGTACCAACTAAAATATAGATTTGTGTAAATCATAGAGGATCTACAAAATAACGGGACAAAATTCTCTAAAACTTAAAAAGTAAATAACACTAGTTAGTTAAAAGTTGAGGATATCTATGCGGAAACGAAGTCATTTTTTTTCAATTGGCCGAGGGCTGTGCTTATTATCTGCCTTGGCGATGTTTTTTATTCTACAATCGTGCAGCACTCAAAAAGAGACGGATGTAGAGCCGATGAAGACGCTGCCGATGAAAGCAATTGAGCTCCAGAACCTGGAGGCTTTTCAGCAGACGGGCGATAATTGGCAAATTGTTGGGGCTATACAGAGTAATCGTCAAACCGAACATGACCTTCAGACCTCGGAGGGCAGTGGTATTCTTGCCAACAATCCGACGGATGAGGAGAATGAGCATATTTTCACTAATTGGGAACATAACGATCTGGAGTTGGAATTGGATTTTCTGATGCCTAAAGGCTCCAATTCTGGTGTGTATCTGATGGGTCGTTATGAAGTGCAGTTATTTGACAGCTGGGGTGTGGAAGAGCCGCAGTTCAGTGATGTTGGCGGTATTTACCAGAGGTGGGATGATAGTAAACCGGAAGGAGAAAAGGGATATGAAGGACGTGCTCCCGTCATGAATGCGGCAAGAGCCCCGGGTTTGTGGCAGCATTACAAAATTTTGTTTTCCGGTCCCGAATTTAATGACGCTGGTGAAAAGATTGCAAACGCCCATTTTGAAAAGGTTTGGCTCAACGGTACGCTGGTACAGGAGGATATAGAGGTGACCGGAACAACACGTGCGGCTCCATTTACTGATGAACAACCTTTGGGGCCACTGATGATACAGGGAGATCACGGCCCGGTAGCAGTGCGTAATATCAAATACAAACGATACGACAAAAAGAGTATTTCATTTGAAAACCTGACCTATAATTACTATGGACAGTCGTTTGAGCAGATTCCTGACTTTTCTACGTTGGAGGCTGATGAAACAGGATCGGCCGACTCTCTTTCCGGAAATATAGTTCAGCAGGATGACAGATACGCTCTGCGGTATACCGGAACTATCGTAACACCAAATACCGGCAGGTATCTGTTTAAGCTGCGGACAGCTGGCACTGTTCGCATGCTTATTGATGGTAATGTGGTTTTTGCGCAGGATAGTGTTCATCGCATGCACCAATTAAATTCCAAGACTATTGACCTGGCAGGTGGGAACCACGATTTCGTGTTTGAGTATATTGACCATCCCAACAATTGGTATTCAGGACTTTCATTACAGGCCGAAGGTCCACAATTGCGTCTTCAAAATCTCCATTCATCCTCATCTGTACCCGGCGGGGGACGAGAGTTACCCGAGCTGCCGGTTGAAGTGGGAGACCGCGTTAATATTCTTCGTTCCTTTGCCATGCATAAAGAATCCAAACGTACACATGTGGTTAATGTTGGAGCACCCAACGGTATTAACTATAATTATGACATAGGACAAGCGGCTTTGCTACATGCCTGGGAGGGACCATTTGTAAATGCCAACGAGATGTGGATCAACCGGGGTGAGCCACAGTTAGCTAAACCTTTGGGTCCGCCTATCACCTTTGACGGCAAACCGCTATTAGCAAATCTGGACGATGGCACTGCCGCCTGGCCGGATTCGGTTTCCTGGAATCAACTAAACCTTGAAGGTTACAGTATCTCCGATTCTGGGTGGCCTGTTTTTAAATACTCGTACGCCGGTTTCGAGATTGAAGACCGCTTTGAAGGCAGTACAGACAACCGTAGACTCATGCGAACCATTAGTGTCAATGGAGTAAATGCGGAAGATGGAATTTGGCTGCAAGCGGCTTCTGGCAAGGAGATCACCCAAAACGAAAATGAGTATGTAGTGGATGATCGAAGCTATTATCTAAACTTTGTTGACGCAGGAGAACTGGAGCCGGAGCTGGTTAAAACCGAAGAAGGGCATGACCTTCGCATACCGATACCTGCCAACGGCTCGGAGACGGAAATCAAATATGAAATTATCTGGTAAGCTTACGCTCTAATGAAATTACTCAATATGACAAAGCATGGAATGATGACAATGAAAATATCGATTAAAAATAGATCGTTAACAGAAGCTATCGACTTTGTATTGGCTGGCATAGTACTCTTTCTAATATTTTTTATCTCACCGGCTCAAACCAGAGCTCAGGAGGATCTGCCGACCGAATCCGATTACTACTCCATCGTAGATCTACCAATCCCGGATGATATTATCCTTGAGGTGGGAGGGATGGATGTACTGCCCGATGGAAGTCTGGCCGTTTGTACCCGCAGAGGAGAAGTTTGGATTATTGAGAATCCCTCACAAGTAAATGGAGATGAGCCGGAGTATCGTCTTTTTGCCGATGGCCTGCATGAACCACTGGGATTAACCTATCGGGATGGTTCTGTTTACGTGACTCAGCGACCGGAGATAACCCGCCTGGAAGATACTGATAACGACGGCCGTGCGGATGTGTACAAGACCGTTTGGGCTCGTCCGCTTTCGGGGAATTACCATGAGTACTTTTATGGACCGTTATTTACTCCCGAGGGAAATATGTTGGTAACTGTGAATCTGGCATGGATCGGTTATGGTGAGAGCTTGTCTAAATGGGATGGATGGCTTTTGCGAATATCGGCGGAGGGAGAGGTAACGCCAGTTGCAACGGGGTTGCGCTCACCGGCAGCATTCACATATAACAAAAATGGAGATATTTTCTATGCTGAAAATCAGGGGGACTGGGTTGGATCCGGAAATATAACGCACCTGGAAGAGGGTGATTTTGCTGGAAATCCGAGAGGCCTACGCTGGTCGGATGAACCAGGATCGCCGATTTCACTCAAACCCGCCGATATACCAGATACCGGGGAACCGATGCATGAAGTAGCTAAAAATCTCCCCGAACTCAAAACACCCTCTGTTTGGTTTCCGCATGGTGTGATGGGAATTTCTACTTCCGGAATTTTATTAGATGACACCGGTGGAAACTTTGGCCCTTTTGAAGGACAACTTTTTGTCGGGGACCAGGGGCAAAGCAAAGTG
>JBEPXS010000070.1:0-11594 GCA_041641755.1 Balneolaceae bacterium | reverse complement strand
AAAATTACCTATGTGTTCTCAGATGCAGAACTCGTATCAAGTGACAAGGAAACCTCAGGCTTTTCTCTGAACGCTACTGGTAAGCTAACAGTTGCTGGTAAAACCCAAACAATTAATTTCCCTGTTCAGGGTACAATAAACGGCACCGACAGCCTCCGGCTTGAAGGATCCTACTCCTTAAACATGAAAGATTATGATGTGGATCCTCCCAGCGCTGTTTTCGGTACCATAAAAGCTGGAGAAGAAGTAACGATCTCGTTTGATATTCTAATTTCAAGTCAAACAATAGCAAATAACTAAACCGTGGTCTCCATGTTCTGGTCCAAAGCTGCAGATGCCTTAACCCCCCTTCCCATTTCCTCGTTTAATGGATGGACAGGAGGTTTAATACTCGTTGTCTTGTGGGGAATGGCTCTGCAGCCGGCCAGGGCACAGGAGCTGACAACTGTTGCCGACGCCGGAAATATTGAACTTGAATCCACCGGTGCTCTCTGGCTGGAAGGTTCCGCATCGGTCGTTGACTACCGCTGCTATGCCGAGAGCCTGGCAGGTTCGGGCAAGATTGAAAATACAGCCGAGCCAACAGAGAATGTTAAGGGAGATGGTGAGGTAAGTGTCAGAGTAACCATTCCTGTAAAAGCCCTGGAGTGCGGTAAGCGGAAAATGAACAGGGATCTTTACGAGGCCTTAAAAGTGGACAAACATCCCGATATTAGTTACAGACTGTTAAAAGCAGACTTTCTAAACCAGAGTGCCCACCCCGACTCTGCCGGTTGGATGAAGATTAAAACCAAGGGACTGTTGACAATTGCAGGGGTCACTGATACGACTGATTTGGTAGTTAATGGGCAGCTCGTCGGTAGTAACCGGTTTCGGGTAAAGGGTGTAAAACCGTTAAATATGCACGACTATAATATAGAACCTCCCACCGCACTAATGGGCCTGATTAAAGTCAACGAAAAGCTGACGGTCCATTTTGATGTTTCTGTACGTCTGAATAATCAGTAGTCCTTATCTTTTTATCAACTATCAAGGTGTTGGTTGGTAATATTATCTGAGTGAGCACTATTCTAGTGCCGCTCTACCCTCTGATAATCAATCTGTAAACCAAATTTCAGTAAGGAGAATAGGAAATAGTTATAGGATGTACCCAATCGAATGGGTATACACCTAACTATCCCCTGAATTTAGAGCCCAATACCATACCGTTCCATCTTGCGGTAGAGTGTTGATGGATCGATGCCCAGCAGGCGTGCCGTTTCTGATTTATTCCCCTCTGTCCGCTTTAATACACTCTTGATATGGTGCTTTTCAAACGCGTGTACAGCCGAGTCGAGAGATTGGCTGTCCACATTTACCTTTGCTTCAGTGTTACGAATTGAGGTCGGAAGATCATCGATGGTGATATGGTCTGAAGTTCCCAGGAGTACCGCCCGCTCAATCACATTTTCCAGTTCGCGTACATTGCCTTTCCAGTCATAGGATATCAGGGCACTCATTGCATCACTGGTGATCCCTTTAACGGCACGGTTTAATTCCCGATTGTACTTATTTAAAAAATGATGGGTCAAAATGGGTATATCTTCTTGGCGTTCTGAAAGAGACGGCATCGAAATTTCCACAACATTAAGCCGAAAAAAGAGATCTTCCCGGAAGTTTCCCTTCTCAACTTCCTCTTCAAGATCCCGATTGGTGGCAGTAATAATACGGGCGTCGAAGCTGACAATTTGATTAGAGCCGATCGGTTTTACCTCTTTTTCCTGCAGTACACGCAACAGATTTACCTGCACATTTGGGGGAAGCTCCCCTATTTCATCCAGAAAAACGGTACCACCGTTAGCCGCTTCAAAAATACCTTCATGATCTTTATCGGCACCGGTAAACGCCCCTTTCTTATAGCCAAAGAGCTCCGCTTCTACAAGATCATCGGGAATGGAACCACAATTCAGCGCAAGGAATGGTTTGTTTGCTCGGTCACTATTGGAGTGTATGGCACGAGCAACCAGCTCTTTCCCGGTTCCGCTGGCGCCGGTAATCAGCACGTGGGTCGATGCATTGCTAACCCGGCTGATCATATCATAAACCCGCTTCATCGAGTCACTTTCGCCAATAATATGATTAAAATTAAACTTGCGATCGATCTGTTCGCGCAGATAACGGTTTTCCTGCAACAGCTCCTTATGTTCCAACAGGTTTTGAATGCGTATAATGACCTCTTCAAAATCAACCGGTTTCAGGATGTAATCGGACGCCCCCTTGCGCAACGCCTCAACAGCAGTCTCTACAGTAGCATGTGCGGTAATAATCACTGTTAGTGTCTGGGAGGAAAGCTGCTTGGTTTTTTCCAACACCTGAATACCGTCGGCTTCCGGCATTTTAAGGTCGGTAATCAGTATATCATACCGTCCCTCCCGAACGGACTTAATGGCAGCAGCACCATCGCCGACCGTATGGCATTTGTAGCCTTCATCCTCCAATACCATGGAGAGGGTTTCCCTAATTTCCTTTTCGTCATCGGCTATTAAAATGGATCCTTTCATCTACTGTTATTGCTGGTTAGAAATTGTTTTTGGTAAAGTAATCACAAAGGTGGTTCCTGTACCTTTTTCGGAATCTACCGTTATTGAGCCACCCAGTTTATTAATAATCCCGTGACTGACTGATAGTCCAAGGCCTGTCCCGGCTCCCACTTCTTTTGTGGTGTAGAAAGGTTCAAATATATGATCAATATGTTCTTCATCAATGCCTGTTCCAATATCGGAAACCTGTATCTGGACACCTTCGGGATTTTGGGTTCGATTTGTTTTGACTGTTACCCTGGGATTGTCAACGTCCTTCATGGCATCCACAGCGTTGAGTAAAAGGTTAACCAACACTTGGTGGATATGGTCGGGGACACAGTAGATCTTCGGTAAATTCGGACTCAATTGCAGGTTGAATTTGACATCCCGGCAACGGGCATCGTGCTTTAGTAATCCTACGGCCGACTCAATAGTGTTGTTAATATTTGTTTGCTCGCGTTCTAAACCTGAGGGTCTGGAGAAATCAACCAGATCGCGTACAATTTTATTGATTCGCTGAATTTGGTCACGTACTTTTGTGAGCTGTCCCTGAACGAATGAGTCGTCTGTGCGGCGTTGTACAAGCTGTGTCAGCGATGAGATGGCGGTCAGCGGGTTGCCGATCTCGTGAGCCACTCCGGCTGCCATATGTCCTACCGCTGCCAGCCGTTCTGACTGTTGTACCTGCTCTTCTCGCATACGAAGCTCGGTAAGATCGCGAAGAATCTGCGAGCGGCCAACAATTTCACCATCCACATCCCGGATAAATGATTCTGTTAAGTTAACCAATACGCGCTTTCCTTTTTTGGTCAGTCGCTCGGTTTCATAATTCTGAACGGAACCCCTGTATAACATACCAAATTCCAGGCAGTCCAGTTCATTAGCCTCCAGCAGATCGTCGGGAATAAAGGTTTTGATCGATTGACCCACGATCTCCTCTCTGTTCCAGCCAAACATCTCTTCTGCTCCCCGGTTCCAGGCAGTGATAATATCGTCATTATCGATAGCGATGATAGCATCTGCTGAGTGTTCAATGATATCTTTGTAACGGCCCTCGGTTACCTCCAACCGATCTTCGTACATCTGCCGGTACTTGTATACGGTCCAGGCTGCCCAGAATACCAACAGTAGTGCAACCAGTACGCCTCGGGTAAAATAGAGCCAGCGTAAGGTATTCAACGAGGGATCCTCAAGGATCGTAATCTGGACGATCTCGAAAACACCAAATACGGCCCCGAGGATTAACAGGGAGGTAAACACGAGATATCCCAGCCGCACATATCTAAAAAATTTAAAAAGTTCTCTCAACATTGAACCCAGAGGCTTTAACTCAGTTTGTTGTATAATGATCAGTCAATACGGAAGATCTGGAATTAAAAGCGTTAAGTCTATACTACATTAACCCCAGCAGCCGGCGGATGGTCACAATTTGTCCGGTATGGTATGAATTGTGATCGATACTAAGGATAGCTTCCCGAAACAGGGTTTGACCATCGCCATGTGGTATCGGTTTGAGCAGGTCGTTATCAGGATTTTTAACTATCCCAACCATCTGCTGCAGGTCAGATTCAATTTGTTGTAACGCTTGTTCCCACTCCTCCATTCCAGAGGGAGCCTTTTGGTCAGGCCAGTACCCATCGGGCCATTCAGGTGACTTATACTCCGAATCCACGCAGAATTTCACGATATCCTCTTGGGCGATACGAATATGTTCTACCAGCTCCCAGATGGAATGGGGAAGTTCTTGAGGCCGTATACCTATATCATCTTGTTCAAGACCTTTTACAGCATCATAAAAACTGATATGGGCATGTTCCTGAGTCAACTGGTCTACGAGTTGTTTTCTGAGATTCTCCATGATACAGCAATGTCAGGTTTGTGAAAGTTTAATGGCAATGCGAAAGGTGAAAAATAGAAGAGAGAGATAAAAGCTTGAGGGAAGGGAAAAAGAAAAAGCCCTTTTAATCGGGCTTTGTTTCAGACAACTGTTATTAATATAGGAGATTTACCCTATACAGATCAAGTAAAATTTATAATAGGTCATTAACCTATAAGTAATATATAATTTAAATTGATCTTTATTAGTCTAATATATACTTTTTGTGGCCTGAAAATTCATAAGATGTAGTGTTAACCTCAAAAAAATAATGCCTGATGCCAAAAGAGATCGGCAGCCTTACTCTTTACTCAGTAGATGATCTGCACGAGAAGCTGGGCCTAAGCAAAATGACGATTCGTGCCTACTTGCGTGAAGGCAAAATACGTGCCCGGAAACTGGGCGTACAGTGGTATGTAACCGAAGAGGCACTTCGGGAGTATTTTGATGAACCCGCACAGCAACGTTCGTCATCCTCCCCCAAAAAATCATCAGCGGGTAACGTTCGATATGTTGTAAAAGGGGTAAACGACCTGGTGAGCGAAAAGCAGGAGTGTGAAACGCTGGATGAGACCATAGAATGTATTGAAAACCAGGCGATCATCAGCCTGTTCCAGGTGGCGGTAATAAACAAAGAGACTGATGAAGTTGAGGAGTTGATAAAGGCCCGGGAATTTCTGGACCGCTACAAGAAGTGATTTTGAAGTGTAAAAAAACAAATATCATATTGCGAAAGTCTTAATACGATTTTCTAAATTGATATTTGAACCATTGCAATTTTGAATTTGAAATAAACTTATGCTCAAAAAAGAAGATACAAAACTCGAAATTTTTGGATTTGGAGAAGAGGATTCCGATAAGTTTTATGCCCTCGTCAATCTGAAGAAAAGTCCGGAGGGTATCGATCTTAAAGAGCTATCGCTGGCCGATCCCCGAAAGTTTGATGAAGAGCTGAACAAGATGGGCTGCATTCTGCTGCTCAAGGGAGATGAAGTGAATGAGCTGATTGAACGAGGAGATATTGAAGATACCGACCTGCACAAATCGATCTATGAGCTGGCTGTGGAAGAGAAAATCATTAGTTGAGACGACAGACGCCAGAAGTGAAAAGACAAAACGTAAGTTTATTGAGTTCTTTCTGAATAAACTGTGGGTTCATGTTTTCGATATATTGACAAATGGATTGCGAGATGAAGCTCGCGATACACTTCTGTCTTTTCACCTCTCCCTTCTATCCTTCAAACCTCAAAAGGCTCCTCCTGTTGCCACCATCTCCACGCCCGTAACAGGGTAATTGCTGACTTCCCGTCTGAGATCTCACCAGTATAGACCATCTCTAGAGCCTGGCGGAATGGCATGCGGCATTTGACCAAAAACTCATCTTCATCCACGGTTTGTTCAAACTCTTCTATATCCCACGCCAGGTACAGGTGAATGATCTCGTCTGTGTATCCGATGCTGGGATAAAAATTGCCGATATAATGAAATTTTTTACAGGTTAGCCCCGCCTCCTCCTTTAGCTCACGAACCGCGGTGCTGTCGGCCGTTTCCCCGGGATCGATTTTACCGGCGGGAACTTCGTAAAAAAGCTGAGCCACGGGATATCGAAACTGCTTGACCAGCATAACATCACCATTCTCAAACACAGGTAACACCGCTGAAGCGCCTGGGTGCTTGATCCATTCCCTTGTCGACTCCGATCCGTCGGGCAATTTTGTTTCATCAAAAAATACGTGCAATAGACGACCGTCGAAAATTTCTTTTGAGCTGATTCGCTGCTCAACCAGTTTGTCGCTGTCAGAGAATAGGCTCATGGTTATATCTACCTTTTCTTTTCCATTTGAATTCATACCTTTGATCACCAAAGTATAACTATTTAGTATGGTAGAAACAGTGGAAAAAACATCGGCAGATTCATCCAGGATCAAAGTCCGAAACAAGGTGTTTACCTGGTCGAATGCGATTTCGGCTTCCCGGATATTTATTTCCATACCGATCATCTATCTACACTATACCGGTGGATATCAGATCTCCTGGCCGATTGTTGCCTTGGTGATCTATGGCCTTTTTTCGGATTATCTGGATGGTATCATAGCACGCAAGACAGGACAGATTTCGGAACTGGGCAAGGTGCTTGATCCTATTGCCGATAAGCTAACCGCCTTTCTCCTGTTTATCTATGCAGTCTATATCGACTATATTCCGCTCTGGTTTTTTCTGTTGGAGATAGGCCGCGATCTGCTGATTCTTTCCGGATCAATTTATATTAAATGGAAACGCGGAAAAGTGGCGATGGCAGTAACATCCGGTAAGTTTGCCGTAAATGGATTGGCGGCTTATTGGATGAGTGTCTTTTTCTTTCCGGAGGCAGAACCGTTTCATTATTTCTTTATAGGGAATGCTATTGCGTTAATGGTTTTCTCGTTTTTTGATTATCTTCAACGCTTCAATGAGATCTCGCAGGGTGCGGAGTTCAATTGATCACATCCGGAAGTTTATTAGACCGGCATCATCTGCACTCTTCGTTACAACTATAACTGTATGAATGTAGTACACGTCAATGGGTATTTTAGAAAAACTTGGACTTAAGAAGAAGGAGAAAGTAGATAAGGGAGTAGAGAAGAGTCGCTCCTCCCTGTTAGAGAAGATTGGAAAGGCGGTAGCCGGTAAAACCACGGTTGACGCTGCTGTCCTGGATGAGCTTGAAGAGATTCTGATTACCTCCGATGTGGGGGTCCAAACCACCCTCGAAATTATTGACCGTATTGAGGCACGGGTATCGCAGGACAAGTACCTGTCCGAGAGCGAATTACAGGATATGCTTCGCGATGAAATTATAGGACTGCTGAAAGAGGGCTCTGACCAACGGCCCGCCGAATTCGATGCTGAGTTTCCTCAGAAGCCACATGTAATACTCGTTGTTGGCGTGAACGGCGTGGGTAAAACAACCACCATCGGAAAACTGGCCCACCTGTATAAACAGGCCGGCAAAAAGGTAATGATCGGAGCGGCCGATACCTTCCGGGCAGCCGCAGTTGACCAGCTCAAAATCTGGGGTGAACGCGCCGATGTGCCGCTCATTGAGCAGGGGCAGGGTGCCGATCCCGCTGCAGTAGCTTATGACACAGTTTCGGCAGCACAATCGCGCGGTGCCGATGTCGCAATTGTGGATACTGCAGGACGGTTACATAATAAAAAGTCATTGATGGATGAGCTGGCCAAGATCAAACGGGTCATCGGAAAAGTGGTAGATGGTGCGCCACATGAAGTGTTACTGGTACTTGATGCGTCTACCGGGCAAAATGCGATGCAACAGGCCGAGGCTTTTACCTCTTTCGTAGATATTACCGGTTTGGTGCTCACCAAACTTGATGGCACGGCCAAGGGTGGTATTGTGTTGGGAATTTCCCACGAGTTTGAAATACCGGTAAAATATATCGGGGTGGGCGAAAATATCGATGACCTGCAGGTGTTTGATCGCGAATTGTTCGTGAATTCCCTGTTCGGAAGTGAATAGGGCTTAGCAGTTACTTCCTAATTGTTTTCTCTTCGTGAGAATCCCGTTCAATAAATAGCTGTGATCCTCGTTTTAGATTTCGTACGGGTACAGATACATAAAAACTGGTGGTGGAAATGAGATCAACCTTTTACAGGCTCAAGGTAAAAAAGGTGTGGTTTGCTCCTCTGGTATTTCTGCTTCTATTAGTTGACTCACTTCAGGCACGTTCGATTCCTGTTGACACCCTTAAAGCCTATACGCTTTTCCAAAAGGCCGATTCCCTGCAAAAACATGCAGAATATGACTCTTCTTCCCACTATTTTGAGCAGGCTTCTATCCTGTATGAACAGTCCCAGGCACGGAAACGGGCCATAGATTGTCAACTCAATTTAGCAGGTAACCAGATAGAAAGCGGCAGTTATGGGCAAGCGGGGGCATCAATAGCGGATGTCGAAAAATTGATTAAGCACCATCTGCCTGATAGTGATATCTACAAAGCCAGACTTATTCGTCTTCGCGGACGCTTAGCCGTAAGTCATTCGAAATATGACGAGGCTATGAAACTGTATAGTAAAGGGCTTGAACTACTTTCTGATCAGCAGGAAGATGCACAAAAGTTACGGGCCTCACTCACCTATTACATTGGCGACTTGCATGATACTCGTGGAGCGTATGACAAAGCAATGGATCATTTTTTTCGGGCGTTGGATATACATAATCGTACGGATGATCCCAATAGGCTCTTTCTGAGTTCAGTATACAATAGTATTGGGATTACCTATCGGAATTTGGGTGAAAGTGCGAAAGGTCTGAAATATCTTGAGAAAGGACTTGCTATCGACAAACAGGAGCTTGGGACCAACCATCCGAATGTAGCAAGTGGCCTCAATAATATTGCTATCCACTATTACTATAAGGGTGATTACAAGCGGGCCCTGGAGTATATGAAACAGGCGACCAGTATACTGGCTACCTACTTTGGGAAGAACCATCCGAAAGTGGCAGTTGGATACAACAATATCAGTATTGTACACTCCGAGATTGGAGAGCTTGAGAAAGCAATTGAATACATGAAGAAGTCAATCGCTATCAAAAAAAAGATGATTGGCGAGGTTAATAAAGATGTTGCTATCGGCTATCAGAATCTCGGAGCGCTCCACTTTGATCTAAAGCAGTATGAGAAGGCGATCCGGGAATACCGGAAAGCGTTGGAAATTCATCAACGAGTGTTTGATGGGCCTCATCCTGAGATTGCCAATGTATATGCTAATATGGGTCAGTTGTACATGAAGCAGCAAAACTATGAGAAGGCGCTGGAGTATCTCAATAAAGATCTTGACATAAACACCCGTCTGCTCGGTCAGAATCATCCCTTTATAGGAGATACCCATACCAAAATCGGGGAAGCGTATCATTCTAAAAAGGAGCAGAGACCCGCGCTGCAGCATTATCGGAAAGCAGTAGCTGTACTTACGGGCGAAAGTATTAATGAGATGGGGATTGCTAATCTAGCCCTCGAAAACGTAACCCACCCGGTACTGCTAATGGAAGCGTTCGAAGGCAAAGGAGAGGCTCACAGGGCTATGTTTGAGGAGACCGGAGACAATGCTCATCTGGAACAGGCTTTGGATACCTACCTGAAAGCCTCCTCTTTGATTAGAAAAATGCAGGTCGAATACCGAAATGATGAGTCCAAGCTACTGCTCAAAGAGCGGGCCGACAAGCTGTACCGCGCTGGATTAGAAACCGCCTATACCTTGTATAAGCAAACCGGGGATGAAAGACAGATCCGGTATGCGCTCTATTTTACTGAGCAGGGAAAGGCTCGGGTACTGTTAGAACAACTTATGGAGACCAACGCTGAAAATTTTGCAGGGTTGCCTGATTCATTAGTCTCAAAAGAGAACAAGATCCGCCGGAATATCACAAGCCTGAACAGAACCATTAAAGAGAAAACAGGTAGTCAAGTTCATATAGATTCAGTAAAGTTGGGGGGATTAAAAGATTCCCTGTTTACCCTGAAGCGAAAGCTAACCAGTCATATAAAACGACTGGAACAAAATTATCCGAAATACTACCGGCTTAAGTTTGAAGATACACAGATAACCCCGGAACATATTCAGAAAGAACTTCTGGAACCGGAACAAACGATCATTGAGTACTCTCTGGAAGATGAGTCGCTTTTTGCTTTTTTGATAAACAGGAAACAGGTCAGGTTAAAAAAAATAGAACTAGATACTACACTGGCATCCGTAATTCGTGATTTTCGTACTGCTACTGTTGAGGAGAACAGCTCTGAGTTTGCCCGGCTTTCACACCTGCTTTACCGCAATCTTTTTGAGCCACTGCTCCCGAACATTCAGGGAAGTAGCCTGAAGATCGTTCCCGATGGTATACTAAATTATCTGCCGTTTGAAGCGCTGGTCACCCGGCATCCCACCCCGACTGAAACGTTCAGCGACTTCTCGTACCTGATACAGAAATATACTATCTCATATGCTCCTTCTGCATCCCTGCTCAAGCACTGGAATAGGCAGCATGAATCCTCTTCCTCTAATAGCTCATTTATAGCTTTTGCACCAGTATTCCCCAGTGCTGATGCCACCGGTTCTTCTGTTAGACAGGAACGCTTCTACCCGCCCGTATCTCCGTTGCCGCTGAGTCGCTACGAAACCCAGCAGGTAGATTCGGTGATTAGCAGACGTGGATACCAGTCTGATATTTTTATGAACAGAAAGGCATCAGAGACCGCCTTTAAAAAAACAGCGTTGTCTGAATACAGTATTATTCATTTAGCTACTCATGCACTAATGGTTGAGGACTCGGTGGCAGAACCCGGCATCTATTTTGCCAATGAGCCAAACAGCCCCGATGATGGGATTTTGCATTTAGAAGAAGTGTATAACCTGAACTTAAATGCGAACCTGGTGGTTTTAAGTGCTTGTGAAACAGGCTTGGGGGAGGTTGTGCAGGGAGAAGGCGTATTGAGTCTTGCAAGGGCGTTCCAATATGCCGGTGCCAGGAACTTGTTTGTATCGCTGTGGAAAGTAGATGACCGATCCACTTCCGAACTTATGGTACAGTTTTATAAGTATCTGTCAGGTGAGGAGGCGATACGCAGGGCAGCCCGCCAGGCAAAACTACATCTGCTGGGCGACCCGAGGTATGCCTCTCCCCGCTTTTGGGCACCGTTTATTTTATTGGGCAATTAATGTTAGCAGGAAGCAGCCGGAAAAATTTAAACAGCAGTACTGAGGATGAATATCCAAAGTACTGCTTTAAATGAAAAGTTAAGTTCCGGTTAATTTAGTTATCGTCACTACTGGGTTGGGGGCCGGTATCTGAATCATCAGTACTATCATCGCTACTATCTTGGCCATCCGGCAAAGCGTTGAGCGTGGTTGAATTGCTAAACATCAGCATGTTGTTCATTTTTTCAGTTGAAAGCATAAATGTGCCCTTCCTTTTATTATTATTGACTTGTCCTCTTTTAATTGATCCTCTTGAACAACAATCCTTACAATAAAAAATAATAGTTTACATTTTTTTACCTTTTTAACGACTGTATTTTTCCCTTACTTGTCATTAGTACGATTGCTTTGAAAAATCAGGGTTTTGTCCAATTTCGAAGACTTTCGGATTGATCGCATATGAAACC
>JBEPXS010000069.1:0-11598 GCA_041641755.1 Balneolaceae bacterium | reverse complement strand
ATCTATGAAGGATTTGTTGACAAGGATAACCTGCCTCCACGTATGTTCAAAGCAGGCGACAACGTTCGGCTGGTACCGGGTGGCTCATCGGTGCGTCGCGGTGCGTATGTTGCACCTAACGTGATCATTATGCCGCCGGCCTATATTAATGTCGGTGGATATGTGGATGAAGGGTCCATGATTGACAGCCATGCGCTAGTGGGTTCTTGTGCGCAAGTAGGCAAGAATGTGCACCTTTCGGCCGGAGTACAGCTGGGTGGGGTGCTGGAGCCGGTAGGGCTTACACCCGTCATCGTTGAAGACGAATGTTTCATTGGCGCGGGATCAGTTATTGTTGAGGGAATTCTGATCAAGAAACGAGCCGTCATCGCACCGGGTGTAACACTCTCAAAATCGATACCGGTGTACGATTGTGTGAATGAAGAAGTTCGTGAAAAGGGTGCGCCAATTCCGGAAGGAGCGGTCGTTATTCCGGGTACACGACCCGCATCAGGCGACTGGGCGGAAGAACAGGGACTATCAGTTTCCTGCCCGCTGATCGTAAAATATCGGGACGAGCAGAGCGATGCTTCACTAGTATTGGAAGATGTACTTCGGTAATATTGACCGCTTTTCAGTAGCATGTAAAACACTGTCGGGTCATATACCTTTACATTTTACATCGACACAGGAAAAACTATAAATAAACAATTCTGGAAATTACATGCGCATATTGAAATTCGGGGGCTCCTCCGTTGAACACTCAGATGCCATCCGACAAGTAAAAAAAATAATTACCGATAAGCTGGGCGAAAATCGTCTTGCGGTTGTTGTATCTGCTTTCAAAGGGGTAACCGACCTGCTGGAAGAGGCGGTCGTCAAAGCCGCTGAGGGTGATGAAAATTACTACGAAATGCTTGACCGGATTGAGGCCCGGCATAATAAAGTAATTAAAGAGTTGCTCAGTATTCAAAAACAGAGTCATACGCTGGCACAGTTCAAGATGATGTTCAACGAGCTTGATGATGTGCTTCACGGTGTTTCTCTGACCCGCGAGCTGACCGACCGCACCCGCGATTTTGTTCTCGGTTTCGGAGAGCGTTTTTCTGCTTTTATCATCAGCCAGTACCTTTCCGACCAGCAGCTCAATGCAGAATACCTTGATGCCCGTGATCTTATTAAAACCGACAAAAAATTTGGTTCTGCTCGGGTGCTGCTGGATGAAACTTATGCCGGGATCAGGGAATATTTTGATGGAATCGATGAGGACTCCGTCCAGGTGGTTACCGGTTTTGTAGCTTCTACTCTCAGCGGGGAGTCTACTACACTGGGACGCGGTGGCTCTGACTACACGGCCTCTCTGCTTGGTGCTGCATTAGAAGTAGATGCCATTGAGCTTTGGACCGATATCGAAGGAATCATGACGGCCGATCCCAGAAAGGTGAAACGGTACTTTGTGATACCTCAACTCTCTTACGAAGAGGCGATGGAACTTTCTCATTTTGGGGCCAAGGTGGTATATCCGCCTACCCTGCAGCCGGCCATGAAAGCATCGATCCCGATCCTTATTAAAAATACGTTTAGGCCAGACCAGGAAGGTACAACCATAAGTACCGAGTCGCAGAGTGGGGAATCGGTTATTAAGGGAATTTCCTCAATCGACAATGTTACGCTGTTGACGATACGTGGCAGTGGTATGATAGGGGTTACCGGCGTTGCCTCCCGCATTTTTAGTGCACTGGCCGATGCCGGGGTCAACATCATTATGATTACCCAGGCCTCATCGGAGCACACCGTCTGCTTTGCCGTACTGCCTCAACAGGCGGATTCAGCCCAATCTGCCATAGAAAAAGAGTTCAAGTATGAGCTGCGCGACGGTATTATCGATGAAATTGTGGTGGAGGAAGATCTCTCCATTGTGGCCATTGTTGGCGACGATATGCGTCACACACCGGGTATTTCTGGTCGCGTATTTCAGTCATTGGGACGCAACGGTATAAATGTAGCAGCCATCGCGCAGGGATCTTCCGAGCGGAATATATCTGTGGTGGTTGACCGCAAGAATGAAACCAAGACCCTGAATACCCTGCATGATGCGTTCTTCCTTTCGCGTATAAAAACTGTGAACCTCTTTTTGGTTGGGGTGGGTTTGATTGGCGGAACGTTACTGAAGCTGATCAAAAAACAGACTGAAAAACTACTGGACGACTATTTCATAGATCTGAAGTTGACCGGTGTGTCCAATAGTAAAAAATTTCTCATTGATGAGGAAGGAATATCGATGGAGAACTGGGAGGACCAGCTATCCAGGAAAGGAGATTCGGCAGATATAGATCGTTTTATAGCTGAAATGAGTGAGCTTAACCTTTCAAACAGTATCTTTATCGATTGTACAGCCAGCGACGAAATTGCGAACGTATACTCGGATGTCCTCCAGTCGAACGTCTCGATAGTTACGGCCAACAAAAAAGCCAACTCCAGTTCGCTTGCCAAATATGAAGAATTGCAGGAGCTGGCTCTGAAAAATAATGTGGCTTACCTGTATGAAACCAATGTTGGGGCAGGGCTGCCGGTAGTAGCAACACTTAAAGAGCAGATTTTAACCGGTGATGAGATTCTGAGAATCGAAGGAGTCTTTTCCGGCACACTTAGTTATATCTTTAATACATTTGACGGAAGCGAGCCATTCAGCCAGGTCGTGAGAACAGCGCGGGAAAAAGGCTTTACTGAACCCGATCCCCGTGAAGATCTGAACGGCCAGGATGTGGGTCGCAAGCTGTTGATACTTGCCCGAGAGGCGGGATTGAAGCTGGAGTTTGAAAATATCGATATCCAAAACCTGGTGCCTGAACCCGCACGTGAAGTGCCCACGGTGGATGAGTTTTTTGATATTCTTGAGGAATATGACGATGAATTCCAGGAACTCTACGAAAAAGCGAACGCCGAGGATAACAAGCTCTGCTATATCGCCCGCTACGAAAATGGGAAGGCGACAGTAAAACTGGAGCAGATCGCCCCCCAACACCCGTTCTATGGGCTGAAAGGAAGCGACAACATTATTGCGTTCAAGACCCAGCACTACGAGGAGAGCCCGATTGTGGTTAAAGGACCTGGGGCAGGCGCCAACGTCACAGCCAGCGGTATCATTGCTGATATCCTGCGAATTAGCAACGCACCTACATTTGGAAAAGAGTATTGATATGACTCATTCAGAAAAACAGGAAGTCAAAGTCTTTGCCCCCGCTTCCGTCGCCAATGTTAACTGCGGATTTGATGTAATGGGATTCGCCCTGGAGAAACCGGGTGATGAGATTGTAGCACGTCGCACGGATGGAGAGGGCGTCACCATAGCTAGAGTGACCGGAGATGAAGGCCTGCTTCCGGATTCACCGGAAAAAAATACGGCGGGCGTGTCGGCCAGGGCGTTATTGAACCATTTGGACCTGGATATCGGCGTTGAACTGGAGATCCACAAGAAGATGCCGATGGGCAGTGGACTCGGTTCAAGTGCGGCCAGCTCGGTCGGGGCGGTCATTGCTGTTAACCGGCTGCTTGGAAATCCGTTGGAGCTGCACGAGTTGTTAAGCTTTGCGGCGGAGGGAGAGCGAGTTGCCTGTGGAGCGGCTCATCTTGACAATGTAGCTCCCTCGTTACTTGGAGGATTCGTTTTTATCAGGAGCCAGCAGCCGCCCGATGTAGTGGAACTGGAGTGTCCCGTACCGTTGTACGCTACGGTTGTCCATCCCAAAATTGAGATTCGAACGGAAGATACACGCAAAATTTTACGGCGCGAGGTGCTTCTTAGCAAAGCAGTGACACAATGGGGTAACGTGGGCGGTTTGGTAGCCGGGCTGCTCAAAGGAGATTACGATCTTATCGGCCGCTCTCTCGAGGATGTCATTATTGAACCTATTCGCTCTGTTCTTATTCCGGGGTTTAACGAAGTCAAGGAAGCGGCGATGGATGCCGGTGCGCTTGGCAGTGGTATTTCGGGGTCGGGTCCCTCTATTTTTGCCTTGTCCTCATCCGGAGAGACTGCACAGGAAGTAGCCCTGGCAATGCAGCAGGAGTTTAACAGGCTGGACCTGGAGAACGATGTCTATATCTCCCGAATTGAACGGAAAGATCCCTATATCATAGAAGAGCTTTAGAGTCAGAGACTTATGAATTTTATCAGTACCAAAGGAGATACGGAACCGGTACCCTTTTCGGAAGCAGTGTTGAAAGGACTGGCCCCGGATGGTGGGCTATACGTCCCCGAAGCATGGCCACGCCTCGATGATTCTTTTCTGCGCGATATTCACAACAAAAGCCTGCAGGATATCGGGAAGGCTGTAACCCGTCTTTTTGTGGATGAGCTGGACGATGAGACCATTGAGAAAGTGATATCAGAGGCCCTGAATTTTGATGCCCCGCTTATTCATTTGAAAGATCGAACACAAATACTGGAACTTTTTCATGGCCCGACGCTGGCATTCAAGGATTTCGGTGCACGATTTATGTCGCGCATATTTTCCGCTTTCCAGAAAAATAAGAATCAGGATATCATTATCCTGGCGGCCACATCCGGCGATACCGGCAGTGCCGTGGCCCAGGGCTTTTTGGGGGTGGAAGGGATCCAGGTTTGCCTGCTGTACCCCAGTGGTAAAGTGAGTCGTCTGCAGGAGCAACAGCTGACAACGGCCGGACAGAATGTGACAGCTCTGGAAGTAGATGGTACTTTTGATGACTGCCAAAAAATGGTGAAACAGGCGTTTTCGGATCCGGAACTGAATGAAAACCTGGTTCTGAGTTCAGCCAATTCCATCAATATCGCCCGGTTGATACCGCAGTCTTTTTACTACCTTTATGCACTTGCCCAGATAGGGGAGACGGAGAAAAACGAACCGATCTTTTGTGTGCCGAGTGGAAATTTTGGGAATCTTACTGCCGGACTGATGGCCCATAAGATAGGTATGCCGGCCGGAGGATTTATAGCTGCCACCAATGTCAACGATGTGGTACCGGAATACCTGGAGACGGGATCATTTAATCCTCGTCCCTCAAAACGGACCATCTCAAATGCGATGGATGTGGGGGATCCCAGTAATTTTTCCCGCATCGAATATTTGTTTAATAATGATTATGAGCAGGTTCGCGAGCATATTTGGGGTGCTTCGTTTTCGGATAAACAGACCGGTGATGTCATTCAAAAAGTATATGAAGAAACAGGATACCTGTTGGATCCGCATACTGCTGTGGGATACCTGGCCGTTGAGGAATACCGGAGGGAGGCCTCAGGATATTTTGGTGAATCCGGTGATCAATCGTTCGTAATTCTCTCAACAGCCCACCCTGCTAAATTTGGTGATATCATCGAGCCGGTCATCGGGGAAACGATTGAACTGCCGGACCGTCTTGCTGCATCATTACAGAAAGAGAAAAAGAGTATTGGTATGAACAACGATTTCGGGCAGCTTAAAGAGTGGCTTAAGGAGCGTTATTAACGTAAGCTCGGTTTAAGAATTCAATGGAATCTACTTTCACTCGTCACCAGAAGCCATTTTTTAACGTGCGTCGCACATATCTAGGCCTCTGCACCCTTCATGGCAATCGCCAATCCTTTTACAAACGCCTGCACGGCTGCCTCAAGCGTGTCAGGTGAAGCGGCCTTGGAGATCCATTCCTGCTCGGAATCGACTTTCCCAAGAGTGAGTGTTACCACGACCAGCGAATCGGTATCCGGGCTCAGGATTTCTACTTCGTGGTTCTTTACGTCCAGATTGATGATGTTGTCCGTCTCCTGTTTTATAGCGCTCAGGATGGCATCGACAGGGCCCACGCCTTTAGATTCTGTTGTGACTTCTTTGTCCGGCATTTTGAGCTTGGCCGTGGCGTGTACCAACCCATGCTTATGCATGGTAATCTTGTAGTCCACCACCTCGGCCGGGTATTCAAGGTCCAGCTCCTCGTTGAACACAAGCGACTGGAGAACTTCGATTTCATTGTTGCTCAGTGATTTACCCTTCTTATTTATATTTTCAAGGTATTCGTTGTAGATTTGTTCGTGATCGGCATCCATCTTAAGATTTGCTATGAAGGTATCACGAGACTTCCCCCAGGATTTTTTCTGCATCTCGATGTAACCGGATTCAATATAGTTGGTCACTTTATCGATGTCGGGAGAAAGCACGGGAGAGGAGAGAGAGTGCTTGGCGACCACCTTGGTATCTTTCAGGCCGGAACCGGTGAGAACCAGCAGACATTTTTTGCCGGTGAATAACTTCCGGTTTTTCTTCAGGGCTGCCAGCGGAAGGGCACAGGCAGGCTCGGTGAAGTGGCCCTCTTGCACTGCCATCTCTTTCAGTGCCTGCAGGATTTCATCTTCAGTGGTTGTAAATGCTTTGCCGTCGGTATCTTCAATACCGAGAAGTACTTTGTGAAAATCCACCGGATCGGAGGCGGCCACCGACTGTGCCATAGTGTTAACCTGCTTCTTGATAATCTTTTCTTTTTTGAAAATGCCTTCCACCACCGGGCAGCTCTGTTCTGGCTGGATTGCAACGAGGTGCGGAATCTGATCGATCTTACCGGCTGCCTTCAGCTCTGTAAACCCTTTGTGGATCGCTCCGAAATTGGTACCGCATCCCACGGGGATAAATATATAATCAAAGGCGGTGTTTCCTTGTTCATACAGCTCGTAGGAAAAGGACTTTTGTCCCTCTTCACGGAATACGTAGTCGCCCGCCAGGTAGTAATTCCCAGACTTTGCAAACTTGCGGCAAAGAGCTTCACAGGTACTAAAATCCCCTTTGATTCTGACGATGTTGGCATCGTAAATGGTGGCCTGGGCAATTTTGGCATCGGTGGTTTTTTCCGGCACAAAAACGAAACAGGGTATTTTGAAATAGCAGGCATAAGCTGCTACCGACGCCGCCATATTTCCGGTCGAAGCGAGGCAGATGGCATCGGTCCCCAGTTCTATCGCCTTTTGTACTTCAATATAGCTGCCGCGGTCCTTGAAGCAACCGGTTGGGTGTTCGAATTCAAGTTTGGCCCAGAGGTCGGCCTTGTATTGCTCAGAAAGCCTGTTGAGCCGAGTGAGGGTGGAATGATGGGTTTTAAGCGGTTCGGGCTTTAAATCCTTTATCGGGTATTGTATGGAGCCGGTATTTTCCCTGTAGTGAACACGGAGTACACTCTCGCACTCCGTACAATAGGTTGTTGTCTCTTGCTCATCGTTCAGATGATCATTAGGCACGCAACGTAGTTCGTATTCAGGATTTCCCTGTTCCATAAGTTAGCTGACCTCTTTTTATTGAATCCCTAAAATACAAACCGAAAAGCTGCCGATAAAATTTGATGTGGGTGGTTCTTAAATATAAGCCTCTTTTGTCATTCGGAGGTTCACTGGGAAAAAGGAAAATAGAAAAAACAAGACGAAAAAAGCCTAAGGTTTTAAATCTTCGCGTAATCTGCCCTTTGTGGTGTTCATTTTGGCTTGGCCCAAAACGAACCAAAAACCCAAGAAGAATTTGAATCACCTGATTTGATGTCAGAGAAGGCGTTGTATTAGTGCGTTGCCAAATCAGGCTCAGACAGAAATTCTTCCGGTTCTTCGTCTTTTGCTATAATCCTTTTGTTTGATAGAGATTTTTCCGAATAAATATGCATAGATTTAAAATAATGGTACCAATTCGGATCCGGGTCCCGAAAGCCTTCGGGCTACGATACCCCGGCGGCCTTTTCGTCTCTTTTGGGCCGTTCCAAAAGGGACATCCAAAGAAAAGATGCTTGAGTTAGTAGTAAGTGCGACCCCAAAACTCTTCCCTCATCAAAAAACAATACAAGATAGGGATAAGCCCTAGTTTTAACCTTTTGCTTAATTTGTCTTCTGTAGTGTTCGTTTTGGCTTGATCCACCAGTCGGTTGCGGCTCCTGTAGGGGTTTCCTGGCTATTTACTTCAAATACTACCAAATCTCTTCATAATAATGGGCCAATGAGTTTCTCCCTAATGAAGAGAACAAAATTTTAAAGAGAGTACGAGATGAATTATCTTTTAAGGGGCAGTAGTGAGATTTCGTCAAAATCCATATCCAGCTCCTCAAGGATCGGTTCGGCGACCTCCGTAATTTCTTCAGGTGAGAGTTCCTCGAGTCCCTCAATCTCAATGAAAAGCGTGTTTTGATGTCCCACTACATTGTAGCGGGCTTCTCCGGCATCGAAGCTTCGTCGCAGCGTATCCACCAGCACCCTCAGGTCCTGCTCATACGCTTCAAAATCCTGTTCATCCAGTTCAGCCATATTCTCTGTTGCGTATTGGAAAATTGCTACTCATCTTTCGTTCAAACATACGGGAAGTACAGTAAATAACGCAATAAATTTATGAACCAATCGATTCAGCTGCTTACACAAATTGCTTCCAAACGCAACCGCAAGATAGTGGGGCTGATGTCAGGTACCTCACTCGATGGACTGGATATAGCGCTTTGTAATATAACCGGTACCGGCAGGGACACTGTTTTGGAACTGGAGCATTTTAGGACCTGCAGTTATCCGCCAGACGTAGTGGCTCATCTCCGGGAGATCGTATCCGTGAATACTATTCCACAGCAGGAGCTTTGCCTGGCCCACAGCTGGCTGGCAAATTATCATGCAGACCGTGTACTGGAGACCCTTGCCGATTGGGGGGTGGAGCCTACGAATATCGACTGTATTGCCAGTCACGGACAGACCACTTATCACGCCCCCGTCGTTAAACACCAGCAGAAAGGTTTGCCCAACGCCACACTGCAGATAGGGGATGGTGACCACCTGGCGCGTAAAACGGGAATTCTGACCATCAGCGACTTCCGCCAGAAACATACCGCCGCCGGAGGGGAAGGGGCGCCGATGGTTTCGCTTGTAGACCGGTTACTGTATACAGATCCGGTGGAGGATCGCTTTTTGTTGAATCTTGGTGGGATCGCCAACTTTTCATTTTTGCCCTCCCGATCGTCGGAAGCCCGTTATATGACCACCGACACCGGTCCCGGTAATACGTTGATCAACGCTGCAGTCTACAGGCACTATGATATGGAGTACGACACCGATGGAGAGATTGCTGCTTCAGGCACAGTACAGACGGAGCTGTTGAGCGAAATGAAGCGGGAGCCCTATTTCAGGGAACCGTTTCCCAGGTCAACAGGACCGGAGCTTTTTAACCTGGAGTGGATCGAGGATAAAAAACGATCAGCCGATATTGACGATCTTGAATCCAGGGATCTGGTGGCCACGCTGACCTGGCTGACGGCCGAGACGATTGCCGATGCGATCCGTTCGGTGACAGATAACCTGGAGGAATCTAAACCGGTACTATATATGAGTGGCGGAGGAATGCATAATAAAACATTGGTCAAATGGCTGGATGAATTGCTGGAGGAGATGCAGCTGGAAAGTTTTGAACTTATTGGCTACAATCCGGATGCCAAAGAAGCAGCCAGCTTTGCCGTACTGGCCAATGAAACACTGGCAGGCGATGGATTCATCATTGATCCCAAACAGGGTACCCAAAAGCGTGTTAATTTTGGGAAGATCTCTTTTCCAGTGTAGAATAAGTTAGCAATGTACGACGCATTTTGGAAGTACGTCGCACATGAAATAAAAAATTAACAGTTGAAAAATTCAGCCAGTTGCCGGTATTCTTTGCTCAGTTTTTTACGTACCGGTTCACCCTTCTCAAAGATCTCTTTCTGACGCTTGACGTATTCAATGCGGCCCTCGTTCGTCTCAATTTTTATCGGTTCCAGTCCGCGCTCACTCAGGTCGTACGGACTGGCTTTCATATCTACAAACCGCGCTTCCACTGCCAGTTCGAATGCCTCCCGGATGAGGTCACTCCCGATCCACGGGTACATCTTGAACGCCCATTTGTAGAGGTCCATGTTGGTGTGGATACACCCGGGCTGCTCCATATCCTTGAAGCTGTCGCGCTTCAGTTTGTGCTTGTTCATCGGGCGGGCTTTGTCAGTAAAAAAGCGGAATGCGTCAAAATGGGTGCAAACGAGGGGACGTGATTCTACAAACTCTGCCAGCTCATCCATTGGCATCCGCAGTGGCACTTGGTTGTGCCGAATATTGTCCGCTTTATAGACCATCGCCCATTCATGCATACCAAAGCAGCCGAAAGAGGGTTTGCTGTCAGCAGAATTCTCGAGTACAGTTAAAATCCAGCGAACGGCACTTTTCCTGTTGTCAGAGAACAGGACGGGATCAAGGTAAGCTCCATCTTCGGTGATCGTAAGCTCACTTAGTTCAAGAGTATCAAAGTTTTTGCCTTGTAGCAGTCTGCCAAAACCGGGCGACCAGCGTTTCAGGTGAGAGGGACGAAATGCATAATACTCAAACAGGAAGTCCATCACAGGGTCTTTTTGCTGTTGTTGCCGCCGGTTCAGGTAGTCATCGATAAGTTCAGAAATACGTTGTTCGTGTTGGTAAATACGGGTCCGCCATTCCGTTGCGGGAATTTTTTCCCGGATAAAAGCTTGTTTTTCAATCTTTGGTACTATTTCTGACATGGCATCAAAGATATGATATTTGTTTAGAGTTTTCATCTTTTCAAAAGGTGCGTCGCACCTGGAATTAGATTGTTATTAGTTATAGAATGTAATACCATTTTGTACACGTATTCTTGCTGCATTCAAGGCTAACAGATGAATCGAACCGATTTTATACCGTCAAATAAACAGATCTGGCATTTCATCGTGCACCTGCGATGGCATTACCAGCTGTTTATTCTTTCGGGCGGTTATCTGATGGGAGGATTTTTCCAGGAAACAATGGATTGGACTACGTTCGTGATTCAGTTCCTGAATGTTCACCTTCTTCTATTTGGAGGAGCAACGGCTTATAACTCGTGGTGGGACAAAGATGAAGGCGCTATAGGAGGACTCAGGCATCCACCGAAGATGAATAGCTGGATGTGGATCGCTTCAATGGTTATTCAGTTTGTCGGGCTCTTCATTGCGTATTATGCCAGTTTCCGGTTTGCAGCAGTTTATGCTGCAAGCATGCTTTTTTTCTGGCTCTATTCCACACCACTGGCACGCTGGAAGGGTAAACCGGTCAAAAGTTTAGTGGCTATCGGAATAAGTACCGGAACCAACTCCTTTTTAATGGGCTATATGGCGGCCGGAAATGATCCGATTACCTTAACCACTATGGTAGCGGCTGGAGGGGTAGCACTGGTAATACTAAGCCTTTATCCTACCTCCCAGATATATCAAACCGAAGAAGACCACAAGCGCGGCGATCGGACATTTGCTATTCACTTTGGACAAAAGGCTGTGTTTACGTTTTTTAGATATGCTTTCGGAACGGGTATTCTGTTGATTTCCATATCACTGGCAACAGAAAAAAAATGGCTGGGCATCGCCTTTTTTCTGTTGGGTATTATTACAGGCTTCTTTATTAACAGGTTGTTAAATGAGCTTTCGACCCATGCCGATGAATATGACAAAGTGATGCGGATTAAGTATGGAACCTCTCTTGCTTTTGTCCTGTTTTTGGGTGCTGCTATTATGACCAAGCACTATCTTCACATGGTCTTTTTTTGAAATTTATCTTGTAAGAAAGACGAAGTGAAGCACATCAGTTAAGGT
>JBEPXS010000068.1:0-11668 GCA_041641755.1 Balneolaceae bacterium | reverse complement strand
AAATATCCTGGCCCGTTATAATAAAATTCACCTTTTTGATGTAGACCTACCTGACGGAGAAAGTTATCATGAGTCGGATTATGTAGAGTCGGGTAAAAACCGACCGGTTGTTTCACGTACAAAAGAAATAGGTAACATAGGATTGAGCATCTGTTATGACCTGAGATTCCCCGAGCTGTACCGTTCGCTGATTGAACGCCAGGCCGAGCTTCTTTGCGTACCTTCCGCTTTTACGGCTACTACAGGGCGAGATCACTGGCAACCGTTGCTGCAAGCCAGGGCAATTGAAAATACCGCGTACGTATTTGCTCCGGCTCAGACGGGAACGCATGGCAAGAACCGAAAAACTCATGGCCACAGCCTGATTATTGATCCCTGGGGTAATATCCTTGCTGACGGTGGAGAGGGGATCGGGGTAGCTATCGCCGAAATAAATCCGGAACGACTGAAAGAGGTCCGGGAACGAATACCATCGCTTGAACATCGAAGTATGTATTAGTTTGTGTTGGTATAGTGACCGTTCTTTGCCAAGACGGTGGGTTGTCGCAGATTTTACTCTTTTGCTTAACCTGTCTTATTGGGTGTCCCTTTTGGCTTGATCCAAAAGAGACGAAAAGATCAAGAAGAATTTAAAACTCAATCGGTTTGGCAATGACCGAAGCGCTGAACACAGAAGAAGCCAACCCGATTTCAGACAGTAAATTCTTCCGGTTCTTCATTTGCTGCTACAAAGTTGTTGTTTGATAGAGCTTTTTCGAGTGAGATTGCAAAGATCTAAAAAATGATACCAGTTCGGGGTCCGGGGAATCGCGGGAAAAAAGAGCTTGAGGACTACGGGTGCTCGAAAGCACTGCATAACGTCAACGGTACATCCAGCACAATATCTACGATTTCCCGGTGGCCTTTTCGTCCCTTTTGGGCCGTTCCAAAAGGGACACCCAAAGAAAAGGAGAATATCATTGAGCCCAAATAAGGAGATACATACTCCTTTATACTGAACTCAGGAGGGATATGAGCTGGGTCACCTCATCGTGTATAATACCAAAAGCTTTTTCGGGTTTCATAACCTCTACATCGGGGACCTTCCAAAACAATATTTCACTGGTATTTCCCGGGAATCGCTTACGTACCATAGGTTCATGTTCGGTTTGATGCAGGCAGATAATAAGCTCATTAGTGTCCAGTTCTTGCTTAGAAACGCTTTTTGGGTAACGATTGGAAGATCTGATTGGGAACCCATTTTCCGTGAGCATTCGTACCGCATGTCTTGAAATGGGTCCTTCATTGGGAGATTTTGACATATCCTTCCGGAGTCCGGCAGAATGTGCTTCCCATTCCAGGCCTGCGGCCTGAGCCCAAAAATTGAAAAGCTCCTCTGCCATTCGACTTCGATAATAATTGCCGGTACAAACAAAAAGAACTGAATTCATAACTATTTTTGGATACTAGGATATTTCGATATATCAGGTGCAATTGTATGAAAATTTTCAAGATAAATCATCTAAAATTGAGGACGCAGTTGTCTAAATATCAACCAGGAGGGTCCTAATTTTGCCATCAAGAGTCACGAGATCTCTGGTATAGTGAACGAAAAACATCCAATTGTTCTTCAAGTAGGCTACAA
This sequence comes from Balneolaceae bacterium, assembly GCA_041641755.1. GTDB lineage: Bacteria > Bacteroidota > Rhodothermia > Balneolales > Balneolaceae > JAMQKA01. Next base: position 10,044 of record JBEPXS010000068.1, on the reverse strand, counting down.
AACTTCCATATTCCAATTCATCAATAATACAATGCATACATGACCGCAAGCAAAATTTTACTGTTTTTACTGGTACAACTGCTAATAATGGGGACTTCTGCCAAGACTTGCATTGGAGGTTCACCACCAGATTCTGTTAAACAAGATTTCTTAATCCAGAAGGCACAACTCGACTCGGCAATAACCCACGGAAGTAAACAGGAGATAGAGGAAAGCAGAAAAAAGTTTGCTGAACTTGCAGAAAACGAACAGTATAAAGTTCAATCCCTTTACTATATGGCATACGCCGAGTACCGACTAAGCAGTCTGTTTTCGGAAATGAATGATAATGAAAAAGAGAATCTTCTTGATTCAAGTATTAAAAAACTGAAAAATGTTGTTGAGTTAAACCCAGGTTATGCCGAAGGATGGGCATTGTTGGGAAATTGTTACGGAATGAAGGCGACCGGAATGATATCCGGGATGCGTTATGGACCGAAATCGGAGCGAGCCATAGAAAAGGCGCTGAATTTAGCGCCGGAGAATCCAAGGATTAACCTGATTTACGGAATCAGTCTCTTTTATAAGCCGGGAATTTTTGGCGGCAGTAATGAAAAGGCAATGAATACTTTTAGACAAACAGCAGATCTCTTTAAGGAATACAAAAATGAAGATCAATTGAGTCCCGGCTGGGGTGAAGCTGAAAATTATGCCTGGCTTGCTCAAACATATCTTAAAAAGGAAGATTTTCAACAAGCCCGAGCTGCATACAAGAAGGCCCTAAGTATTGAACCAGATTATTATTGGATTAAAGAAATATTGCTACCCGAGCTGGAAAAAATACCCAAAAAAGAGTAACTGGAGGCGAAACAGATTAAAACCAATAAAATAGGGGTATTTAGAAGGGTAAAAGGATAGCCAACGGTGATTTAAGACGCTTAGAATCAAAATTTGAGATCAGGCTTGATAACGGGTTCCAGATTCAGGAATTACTTAAAGATGAGGTAGTATTCTTTGTTAGGCTAACTTTAATCTTGAGTGAGCAGGGGAAATTGAATCAAAAAAAAAATTAAAAGTTAGAAAAGGGTTTTGGGTTTAATTTCTTTCATCCATATAGATAGGGTTAGTCAGTTAAGAGGATAGTTTGCCCAGGAGTTATTAAATACTTTCATAGTTTCAAACGAGGATAATACAGGATATCAGACAAGAATGCTTTGGAATGATATTTAAGCTTCTTATTTAAGTATATAGTATATATGTCGTATAATTTATATTATGTAAAGTTATACTGATAATCATTAATACTGTTTAATCATATATTATCTAATGAAACTCTCTCCCACCTATCGAAGTGTCTGCAGGCTCTTCCTTATGGACTCAAAATCTGGCAGCCTGCTGGAATCCTCCAGAACCTCAGCATATTGAATAACACCATCGGTATCCACAAGATAAGCCGAACGCTTGCTCACTCCTTTCATGTCATAGTAATCGTCATACAAAGATTGGTATTTTTGCGATACTTCTTTGTTAAAATCACTGAGAAGTGTAAAGTTCAGATTTTCTGATTTTTTGAGCTCTCTCAAGGTAAAAAAACTGTCCACACTGATACCTAAAATCTCCACATCAAGGGATTCATACAGTTTCATATTATCCCGGACACTGCAGAGTTCCCTGGTACAGATGCTTGAGAAAGCCAACGGAAAAAAAAGCAGCAGTACGTTACTTTTTCCCTTAAAATCGGAAAGGCTTACTTCTTCTCCATTCGTATTTTGAAGCGTAAAATCAGGAGCTTGTGTACCCTTTTTCAATGCCATAAGTGATCAAAACTGTATTTTCTCAGGTGGTTTGAACAAGTATACCATTCGGCAGGAAATACTGATTATAATGAGGCTTATTCCCAACAACACCTGCCAAATCCATTCAAAATCTGTACGAATTATCGGTACAAACCAATATACTATGTAGGTAATAGTTAGTATAATGGCAGCACTCAATAAATATTTAACATAATGCAGGTCCCGGTTTCTATAGCTATGAGTTCCATACATCATAAGAGCAACCAATAACGCTCCACCCTGGTAAATGCTGATCAGCCACTCTTTTATCGCGAAAGAATCCTTGACAAACAGGTAAGAGACGATCAAAAGCAGCGGTACGGCTGCATAAATCAGCGGGAACTGTGCAAACACCGGTTTCGACTCCCTTATGAAAACGGCTAATCCACAAAGTACAAATGAAACAGCAGTTACAGTGGTAAGCTCAACAAAAAGAGAACTGTCAATCGTAATTTGATTAGCAGAAAGTATCGCCTTAAGCAAGATACCTCCCTGCCCCAGCGTAAAGAAAAGTGCCGCCAGCGCATAACAAAGGTACTTAATACTGTTGGAATGACGAGCTAGTTTAGCGGATGTAAAAGTCGTATAGATTCCGACTAACAATAAAAGAAGTGCATCCCAGTCCATAAAAATTAGTTGTCCTTTGAGGACTGCTCGTTAGAAGTATGATCACCGGCTCTTTTCCTAATTTCGCGCTGTGTCTGTTTTTCCTGGTTAAACACCATTACCAGATCGGCGATATCTTTCAGTTTACCCCGTTCAAAACGTATCATATTTTGGACAAAATCATATAGTATTAGTTCTCGGTTATCTTTGTAAATTATTGCTTCCCAGTCAATTAGTGGTATATTATTTATTAAATTAACCAGCCCGGCCCTGTGCTTTACAATCTTGCCGAGTACTTTTTGAATGTCTTTTGCCTTGTCATCGTCGAGTTCAAATGTAGATTCGAAGTGTTCGAATTCTTTGAGGTGTGTAGCCCGTGAATTTTTATAAGCATCTTCAATAATCGGCCGGTAATAGGAGAGCTGAGCGTGGTCGATCAATAATAACATCTCGGCTATCGAACGTCCATCCGGAGGAGCTTCTGTATAGGGAACCTCGTCAATGACATACTTCAGCGCCTCAGCTTCATCCTGGAGATAGGTTGCATCTTCAACCAATCGATCTACTTGTTCTTGGGTGACCTCTTCCCTGGTATTTTCTGCCATAAATAGAGAGGTGTTTTTTTAACGAGCCCAGTCAGATGAGGCAGTAACATTGTCATTCTCCCGTTGCTGCTCGAGCATTTCGACTAGTGAGAGCCCCGCGTTAAATTCCCGATCGCGATCGCGAACTGAATGTATATTATTCTCTTCCTGGAAATCCCAGAACTTTCCGAACTGTCGGTTTTTATACTCCCGAAGGAATTCCAACCGTTCTGTAAGATCTTCTTTGGGGACAAGTAGCCGTTGTTTGTCATAAATGGCCTCTTCTCTTGACTCAAATACAATATCATAGTCCTTGCTCATTACAATCGCTTCTTCAGGACAAACTTCCTCGCAGTAACCGCAATAAATACATCTCAACATATTAATTTCGAAGAAGTCGGGATACCGCTCCTTCGGGTCTTCTGCTTCTTCATTAGCCTGCATACTGATTGCAAGCGGTGGACAAGCACGTGCGCAGAGTCCACAAGCAACACATCTTTCTTTACCGTTATCCTCTACAAGAACCGGACGTCCCCGAAAAATAGCTGGCGGGTCCCATTTTTCCTCGGGATAGTCAAGGGTGACCGTTGGCTGAAACATCTGTTTCAGGGAATACCACAGTGCTTTGAATATTTCAGGAAGATATAGCTTCTCCAAAAAAGAAAACTCTCGTTCACGGTCAAAATCCTCATTCAGAGCATTAGCTACCGGTTGTTCTAAATTTTGTGGTTGCGACATCGACTACTTTATATAGAATTACGATTTGAACGGTTTAAAATAAACTATTCACCTATTCAGTTCAATGTGAATATCTCATTTTTGCTTGAATGTAAGCGTAATCGGTACGCCTGTAAAGCCATACTGTTCCCTGATCTTATTCTCGATGTATTTACGATTATTTGCGGGTAGTTCCGAAGGCAGGTTCATGAAAAATTTAAACACAGGCGGATTTGATTTAACCTGTGTGGCGTACTTTATCTTTAACCGCACACCTCGCTTAATTGGCAATGGTCGTTGTTTTAGTATATGTTGCAAAAAATCATTGAACTCCGGTGTTGGGATCGAACGTTGCCGCTCCTCCAATACCATATCTGCTACTTCTATGACCCGGTGGATACGCTTGCGGTTAAGGGCAGACATCGAAACAATCGGTACCCAACGCATGGAAGGGATACGATCGTATATATATTCTTCAAATTCTTTCAAAAGGTTGGTTGTTTTCTCCGGAACCAGGTCCCATTTGTTAAGTACCAGAACGATCCCCTTGTTTAACTCCTCGGCTTTATAGAGAATATGCTTGTCTTGCGACTCAAATCCCTGCATAGCGTCGATCAACAGAATGGCTACATCACATTCCCTTATAGCACGTTCGGTCCGTACAGTGCTGTAGAACTCAATGTTCTCTTTAACATTTTTCTTTTTTCGAAGGCCGGCCGTATCCACCAGCATATATTCTTTTTCATTGTAAATAAGCTTGCTGTTGATGGAATCGCGGGTGGTACCTGGTATATCGGTAACAATGCTGCGGTCATCGTTAAGCAATGCATTCACAAAACTGCTCTTTCCTACGTTGGGCCGCCCGATAATAGCTAGTCTGGGGATCTCAATGGTTTCTTCTTCACCTCTTTCCGGGAATAACTCTACCATCTTATCCAGCAGTTCACCGGTTCCCGTGCCATTAATCGATGAGACAGGATAAAGTTCCTCAATACCCAACGTGTAGAATTCGGTGGCGTTCAGCTTTCGTTCTTCGTTATCCGCTTTATTGGCTACCAGGAGCACCGGCTTTTCCTGCTTGCGAAGCAGATTAGCCACCGATTTATCCAGGCTGGTGATACCCGCCTCCACATCCACCACAAATAAAATAATATCAGATTCGGAGAGTGCAATATGTACCTGCTCGCGCACACCCCGGGTAATTTTATCCGACTCGTCGGGCAGGTATCCCCCGGTATCAATAATGGTAAAATCGCGTCCATTCCATTCGGTTTCGCCATAATGACGATCCCGGGTTACCCCGTACTCATTATCTACAATTGCCTTTCGGGAACCGATCAGCCGGTTAAAAAGTGTGGATTTGCCTACATTGGGGCGGCCCACGATAGAAACAACGGGTTGCATAATCTGTTTTTTACAGGAATTTTCGATAAAATTAAGACCGAAGAAAATAACGATTAAACTGCTTAAAATAGAGCTTAATTTATGCTGCAAACTTTCTACAATAACTTTGGATTCCTCGGTTCTTTGGCCATAGCGTTCGGGGGATTCCTTTTCACCATTTTCTGGGTTTCCGGGATTGCCGGCATTTGCGACTCCGACACTACCCGTTTTAAAACCGCCAAGATGATTCTGTCGGTAGTATTTCCGCCCTATCCTTTCTTCTGGATTCTTGTTGATATGTACCAGCAAAGTCAACGTATGAAAAAGGAATAACTATCTATGGAACCTGGCAGCAAGAATTTTTCCCGTGAGCGCCAGTCTGATATCTATATCGGCGGTGTAAGCGGCAAGAAACCTGCTGTTCCCGTCTCCTTTGATCAATTAAAGCAAGCTGCGAAGAAGAAACTCAGTAAAGAGGCTTTTGCCTATGTTGCCGGCGGTGCCGGCCGGGAATCTACCATCAGCAGAAACCGATGCGGATTTCAACGCTGGTCGATCGTACCTCGTATGCTGCGTGGTGTCTCCGACCTTGATACATCAATCTCGCTGTTTGGTCATTCATACCCTGTCCCCTTTCTCTTGGCTCCGATCGGGGCACTCGACCTGTTCCATCCTGATGCAGATGAAGAAGTTGCTCAATCCGCTGCAGCCGCGGGAGTTCCCATGATCTTTTCCAGCCAGGCTTCAGTACCGATGGAACAATGTGCGGAAGTCATGGGAGCTTCCCCAAGATGGTTTCAGCTCTACTGGAGTACTTCGAATGAACTGGTGGAAAGTTTTGTACGGCGTGCCGAAAAGTGTGGTTGCCAGGCTATCGTCCTCACTCTGGATACAACCATGCTGGGTTGGCGGACCCGTGATCTGGATCTGGCTTATCTTCCCTTTCTGCATGCCCGTGGAATTGCCCAATATACCTCCGATCCCGTTTTCAAGAAACTGATGGACGAATACAAAGATAAAGATCCTGAACGTGATCGTTCAATTACGTTTTCCACAATCAGGTCGTTGTTTCTGATGGCACGATATTATCCCGGCTCTACCTTGAAGAACCTGTTTTCGGAGGAACCGATACGGGCGGTGCGTACATTTATCAGAACCTACTCCCGTCCTTCACTAACCTGGGAAGATCTCTCCTTCCTGCGGGACCTTACAGACCTTCCTGTTCTCCTTAAAGGAATACTCCATCCGGAAGATGCCCGAAAAGTAATTGAATACAATATGGATGGCATTATCGTATCGAATCACGGGGGTCGACAAGTGGATGGTGCGATCAGTGCAATTGAGGCTCTACCTGCGGTTGTTGATGAAGTGGACGGAACTGTTCCGGTACTGTTTGACAGTGGTATTCGATCGGGTTCCGATATGTTTAAAGCTCTGGCCCTGGGGGCTGAGGCAGTTTTACTGGGACGCCCCTACGTCTACGGGTTAACACTGGCCGGCCGCCAAGGGGTTTCTGAGGTAATTCGTAATTTCAGGGCTGACCTGGAACTGAACATGGGACTTTCAGGTATTAATTCTGTTAGTAACATTAATCGTAAATATTTGCAATACAGTCAATTACACAATTAAGTTGAATAATAAAATAACCTGGATACTAATATTCCTGGCTCTCCTTGGGAGCACGCTGGTTCTGTTTACTTTTATGCCCAGAATTATTCCCGGAATTTTCTTTAGCCACAAATCAGAATACGAACAGTTTTCTATTCAATCCGACCGACCGATAAATCGTGGAGTAAACTTCATGATGAAAGAAGTATCTACCCGTCTTGAAGCTTCTGAACTTTACTCCGATCATCATAATTTCAGTGTTTTTCTGTGTTATGATCCCGAAAAGTATGGCCGGTTTGCCACCGAAATGGGGCTGCTTCCAGACAGCCAGGGAATGACCATCGAGCCGTTCGGTTATGTGTTCATCAATTTGCATGAAATCGGACAAGTCGGCCAAAAATATCGTGATCGTTACCCGTACTCCCTGCTGTCAGGTAGTGCCGTTCATATTCTGGCTCACGAATTGACACATGTGTTGATCACACAGCAGGCTGGCATGTTTTCTTCCCATGAGATCCCCATGTGGAAGCGTGAGGGCTACGCTGAATATGTCGCCTCAAAATATCCAAAAAACCAGGATACTATATATTCCCTCAAACAAAGAGTAAGAGACTATTTCGGCGGCGAATTCGATGAAATCCCCACCCGGCGACGACATTATATCAAAAAAGAACTTCTGGTTGAGTATTTACTTGACACCCGGAAAATACCATACAACCAACTGATCTCAGACGATGTGAAGCAGGAACAGGTACTGTCTGAAATGAAAGAATGGGTCAATCCAGACAGTTCATCTGCAGCCGAAATCAAAAGCCCGGGGGATGACGATCCTCAGAAAGCCTACTCCAGGTAGCGATCGGCAAATTTGATAAATGCTGGCCAGTTGGGACCGGACGTATGTCCACCCGAATGCTGCCGGAAAGCGATATCCCCTTCAATCAGCGCTGTTTCTACAGGTGGAAATTCATCTATCTCCAACCCTTCTTTACCCAAGAGTTCGTAGACAGGACCTGCATGCACGCCAGCCATGAACATGCCTTTGGGATCCACCCACAGGTCCCCCTCTTTACCTGAACTGATAAATATGGGACGTGGAGCACACAGTGCCACCAGTTCATGCGAGTCGACCGGTATATCACGCCAGGTGAAGGGTCCGGCGTATTTCAGATAGTTGCCTGCCATCCAGTGGTATTCGTTACTGCCCGCCACATTTTCCACTATTTCACCAAAATTACGACAGTGCAATTTTACGCCGCCTGCTCCTGACGAGCTTATAAAACCTATGGCGAAACGACGATCGTATGCTTGCGCTACGACAGCAGCTTTGCCATACCGAGAATGACCTGTAATGCCGACTCGGGTGGCATCCACTTGTTTATCCTGTTCAAAATAATCCAGCAACCGGCTGCCGCCCCAGGCCCAGGCCCGCAATGCGCCCCAGTCGTCCAGATCACGAGGCTGCCCTTTGTTGGTCAGTCCGATGATTCCTTTAGTAAGCCCTGCCCCGTTGTCGGCTTGTATAGAATTGGGTTCAATGATGGAATATCCCCATCCCTTTTCCATCACCAGCTGGTGCCAATTGGGAGAGCTATCGTCACCCTCATTATTACTTTCTTGTAGACGTTTTAAGAATGGGGGAAGCTGGATAAACCCGAACTGCATGATTACCGGCACAGGTCCTTCTGCCTGGGCTGGTACTACAAGGTTTGCCTGGATGTTAACTGTGACATGTGGGTAGTCTGAATTATCGACATGCCCTACCAGGCGCTTCTTTTCTGCCCGGATATTTCCTATAGTGGTATCTGTTACTTCAGTGATCTCCCAATTTACGTTGGGGGTTTGTCCCGGCACACGTCCATAGATTTCCCGATCGAAGAGTTCCACAATCTCATGCCGACGTTCATTCCACCACTTTTTTGCGGATGTCACCTCTTCCCTGTTTTTGGTTAGTAAGGGATCCGGCAAGTGGGGATACGGGTTAGCCTTTGACTCATCATAGTTGACATAGTTGGGGGCGTCAGGATTACTCCCGTTGACACCTCTTCTCAGGCTGTCTATGCCCAGTAGTTCCATCGTTCGCTGATGGTCCTCCTCGGTCGTAAGTTCTACAGGAGGTTCAGTAGTATCCTGACCTGATATGGGATTGACAAGAATAATTGACAAAAAAGCTATGGACAAATATGGAATAAGCTTCATAGTATTTTTTTTAGATAATATATAATCACCTGCATATCATGGGGTTATACAGATAATATAAATTATAGTTAATATTATTTGTGCTCTTGTAAGATTTACAACTAAACGCAACACCTATGGTCTGATGGGTGTACCGTCGAGAGCCCTGACTTGTGTCCATGTGTTAAGTTGTTTATCCGGAATAGGAAACTTAGCTGCTTCATCCTCATCAAAATCCACTCCTAATCCCGGTGCTTCATTGATATGAACATAACCGTTCTCAACTTTTGGAGCACCCGGAAAGATCGCTCGCAGACGGTCTGTCATATTAGGTGCCTCCTGTATTCCAAAATTCCACACGGCCAAATCTATATGCGCATTGGCAGCATGTCCCACGGGCGAAACATCACCGGGGCCGTGCCAGGCGGTCCGTACATTAAACCACTCACCCAGCCGCGCCACCTTCATGGCGGGTGTAATCCCTCCTATTTGCGAAATATGGATACGGATAAAGTCGATCCATCGGTTGGTCATCGGTTTTGTCCATTCATGCGGATTGTTAAAGAGCTCACCCATCGCTATGGGAACCGAGGTTTTCTGACGGAGCAGCTCAAACCAGTCATTGTTTTCGGGTGAAAGCGGGTCTTCAATAAAGAACGGCCGGTATTGCTCCAGGTCTTCGCAAAGCTGGATGGCGTCTCTCGGCTGTACCCGTTCATGGATGTCATGACACAGTTCTATTCGGTCTCCACACGCTTCACGTACCTTTTCAAACAGTTCACGGGTACCCTTCAGATAAGTATGTGTATCCATAAAACGATCGCGATCCAAACCGAAACCAGCTTCTTTGAAATCCGGTTGCCCTGAAATAGCAGTTGCGCCATAACCACCCAACTGGATTCTGCAGTGCCGGAATCCCTCCTCCATCGCCTGCTGAACATTTTCGATAACGGCATCGATAGATTCATCTCCACAATGGGTATAGGTATCAACAGCAAAGCGTGTTTTTCCACCCAGCAGTTCGTACACCGGCATATTTGCTCGTTTCCCTTTGATATCCCAAAGAGCCTGATCGAGCCCGCTTAGTGCGTTATTCAGTACCGGCCCGTTTCGCCAATAGGAGTTCTGGTAGGTCATCTGCCAGATATCCTCAATGT
>JBEPXS010000067.1:0-11679 GCA_041641755.1 Balneolaceae bacterium | reverse complement strand
CCCATCAATATTTCAGTACGATGGGGGTTCTTTTTGGGAAAAGAGATCAACGACAAGACAAAAGCGACTCGAAAATAATGGAGTCATATAAATGGATGGCCCTTTACACATTAACCTTTTTAGATGCATTCCTAAAAAATGACAAGAAAGCCCTGAATTTTTTGGATAGTAAACCAGAAAAGAATGACTTGCCGGTTGGGCTCGTTTCAATAAAATCCAAAAAAGCTAATGAAAAAGAATTTAGCTTTGAAGATTTTAATGAAATGGCTTCAGAACAGCATTATAGAAATCTTGAAAATCTCTATACTACAATTTTAAACAAGCATCCATCATTTACATTGGAAGAGGGGAAACTGAATAATCTTGGGTTGCAACTTATGTTTAATCCTGAAACATCTGATGATGGCATCAGCATTCTTCTACTGGCAACTAAGATCTACTCAGAATCAGCAAATCTTTTTGATAGTCTCGCTGAAGCTTATCTATTTGTTGGCAACAACAAAATGGCAATTAAAAACTTTGAGAAATCACTGGCATTGAATCCGCAAAACCAAAATGCAATCAATAGGCTAGAAGAGTTAAAGAAATAGTTATTTCAAAATGGCATGTCAAAGATCAATCAATTTGCTTTAACTTCTCGTCGGCGCCCTATAACCAGCGCTTCAAGGTTGACGCAGACTCGCCGTTGCTCTTCTTTCTTGCTAGTGGGTGGTCAAACTGGTAGACTTTAAACAATCACTATACTCTGCGCACCTTAAGCGCAAGGGCGTCATGTAAACTGTTTCTAGTTCTCACAAAATTATTTTCCTTTTTCCGAGTTAATTACCATACTAAAGAAATCAACGCAATTAACTAACCGCTATGAGCAACAAAGCCATTAAAAAACAGGCGCTTGAACTCTCCGAGGAAGAATGAGCAGAGCTGGCTCATTTGCTGATCGACAGCCTCAACCCGGAAGCCGAGTATGAATCTGAAGAATCATGGTCAAAAGAGTTAAAAAAACGTATCGACCGGTATGAACAAGGTGCAAGTTCAACCAAACCCTGGAGCGAGGTGAAAAAGAAAGCTCAAGCACTGCTTAATAAATGACCAGCCAAACCTTCGAACTTACCGATGCTGCCGAGATAGAATTTTATAACGCCGTCGATTATTATAAACAATTTGATCCTGCCCTTTCTTCAGATTTTATACAAGAATTTGATCGGGCCGTACAGCGCTTATTAGACTTTTCATTAGCCGGCTCTCCCTACATTTATGGTACTAAAAACGAATCATTCTCAAGCGTTTTCCTTATTCTATCGTTTATAAGATCTATAGGGATAAAGCGATTGTTGCTCAAGCAGTCATGCATATGAAAAGGAAGCCGGATTATTGGAAAAAACGCCTACCATAGTGTGACAGTTTGCCTAACCATCGTAAGGCTTGACTACTCTACCTAATAAACTACCATGCCGGATTTTCGTTGTCAGGGAAATGAGGCAAGTTGGATGTATGAAAAAACTGACGTTAAAGTAAAAAATCCGAACTTATCCCCCTCCTTCCAAAAAATTTATTTCTTGTGATTTGTTTAGGGAATACCATATTTATGCAGTGAGTTAAATTTGATAACAGGGAACCATCTCTTGCAGTAATAAGGATGGGATAGTTAAAAAAGAAAGGGATATGATGGCTGAGTTTTCAGAACTATGGGCAGTAGGAATGCTATTGGCAGCTTTTGCGGGTGGAGCGTTTGGCAGTGCCATTGGAGCGCTGCCCGCTTTTATATTTACAGGTTTTATGGTGATTGCCGGTGAAACAGCCTCGATCTTAAGCGGCGATTTTTTGGAGATCCTGACTATGGATGCCGATCTCTCCAACACCAATTCCATCACCGGGTCACTGGGTTTTGGTCCGGTGTTTGGGCCCCACATCAGTTTTGCAGCGGGCGCTGCAGCCTCTGCATTCGCTGCGAAAAAAGGGTATATGGATACCGACTTCCCGTACCACGAAGCCAAAAACATCGCCTATGCGCAAGGACCTAAACCAGATGTGATGTTTGTGGGCGGGCTGTTCGGAATCCTGGGATACTGGATAACCACCATCTCTTCGACACTGTCGCTGCCGTGGGACCCAATCGCCCTGGGGGTTGTGTTGTCCGCAGTTATTCACCGCCTGGTATTCAAATACCCGCTGATCGGGGACAGCGAAGGGGGACTGCTAAATATGGCACCGTTTCAGGATGGGGAACGCCGCGTGATCGGAGAGCCTGCCGCCGGCGATGGTAATACGGAGGGGCGCTTTAAAGTGGAGCCGTGGCTGCCTCATCAATACAAATGGGATCACGTGGGCATGCTGGGTTTTGTCGTCGGAATATTAGCAGCCTTTATAACCTATAGTACCGGCAGCGTTTTTCTTCCTTTCGGTATCAGTGCTGCCTCGCTGCTATTTCTAAACTGTGGAGTGGCCAATGTACCGGTGACCCACCACATATCACTGGTAGCTAGTACAGCGATTGTGGCTGCAACGGGTGGTGAATACGCTCAAATTTCGTTGTCCCTGATGCTTCTTCTCGGCGGGTTGTTCGGAATAATTTCGGCATCAGCCGGGGAGTGGATACAGAGAATTTTTTATGCGCACAGCGATACCCACCTGGATCCGCCGGCAGCAGCCATTGTATTATGTACGTTTTTAATTGCTATACTGGCTATGACCGGTATTTTCTCATCCAGTGCCTGGGTGCCGCTTCCGTAATTTATATATCCGGGGTGGATATTATCACTTCAAACTTCCTATAGATTTGGGGTTTAAGTTAAACTGTTGTGAACTAGTTTATCGACAGAAAGTAAATGCTTAGGTAAATCGTACAACGGGTTCATGAACTGTTAAACGTTAGGGTTTGAGATTGATAATTTTTTATTAGGGACTTTACAAAATCTCGTTTTACCAGTTTGTCATCTCCCGAACTTTTTAGGGAGAAGCAATCTCTTTTTTGATGCTCTGATCGTTAGATTGCTTCACTCCGTTAGCAATGACAGTTGGTTTTGCAAACACCCTCTGATAATACTGTTCAACCTTGACCCTTCAACAGTCCAGTATCCAAGATCTTTTAATTCAGGATTCTGACAAGGCAAGCATGATTGATCACACTTTTTGTTGTACTTCCCCGGACAATCAGGCGGGGATGGAATGTTCGTCAGCTTATTACTATTACAATCTATTCAGCATCGATTAACTGGCACCTGGTAACCTAATGCACTGTTTCCATGAATTGGAAAAAGACGCTTTTAATCTGTTTTATTATTCTTTTGGTGGGAGGAGCGGCCACAACGCTAATTTTTACCACCGAACCTACCGCAACCCGTAGTGGAGCAACCAAGCAGACTGCCATGCTTGTTCAGGTCACAGAAGTTCAGCGGGATTCTTTTACCCCCACGATAAAGGCTATGGGGACCGTTCAGCCGGCGCAGGATATCACCCTGAGTCCACGGGTCAGTGGAGAGATTATCGAGCGATCGCCGTCCTTTACTCCGGGCGGATATGTTGAACAGGGTGACATGCTGCTTCAGATCGACCCGTCGGATTATAAAACTGCTCTCCAACAGCGGGAAAGTGAGCTACAGCAGGCCCTGGCTGACCTGAAGATAGAGATGGGTCGACAGGAAGCTGCCCGAAAGGAGTACAAAATTTATGGGGATACCCTGTCGGAGCAGAATGAAGCTCTGGTACTACGGCAGCCACAGCTTAACTCCGTTCAATCGAGTGTTAAATCGGCGCGAGCTGCTGTGGAACAGGCCGAGCTCAATCTGAAGCGTACTACAATAAGAGCTCCTTTTGATGCACATATTTTATCCCGGAATGTTAACGTGGGCTCACAGGTGGCGGCTGGTGACAATCTGGGCCGTCTTGTGGGACTGGATGAATATTGGGTGGAAGCAACTATTCCGCTGTCGAAGCTTCGATGGCTTTCCTTCCCTGAAGATGGAACGGAAGGATCTGAAGTCAGGATACGGAATCAGACGGCGTGGCCTGAGGGCACGTATCGTGAAGGGCAGCTCTACAAGCTTGTCGGAAACCTGGAGAATCAAACGCGGATGGCGCGCGTACTGATATCGGTGCCAGATCCACAGGCCTATGAAGCCACGGATCCCAACCTTCCCCGATTGATGATCGGCTCTTTTGTGGAAGCCGGTATTACGGCTGAACAGCTTTCCGATGTGGTCCGGTTGAACCGTGATTACATTCGGACGGATGAAACTGTATGGGTGATGAAGGACAGAAAATTGAGTATTCGGGATGTTGAAATTGCATTGCGTGATCCCCAGTACGCTTATATTTCAAAAGGATTGAACGATGGAGAACAGGTGGTCACAACAAATCTTTCGACTGTGGTAGACGGAGCCCCGCTCCGGGTGGGTGGTTCCGGCAGTGCGAGTGGACAGGATACACTAAATTCAACACAGTAATTGAGAATCTCCCTTTTGATTGAAGAAGGATTAAGGGAGCTAACGCATGATTAGGTTTATTTGACAACAATGAGTAATTCCGAAGAACATAACGGAAAGGACAAAGAATACGGCGGTCCTATAGGTTATATGGCTCGCAATCCAATTGCCGCCAACTTGTTGATGATTATCCTGCTCGGTGGCGGTATATGGACGATGTTCAACATTCAGAAAGAGGTTTTTCCCCAGTACCAGCTGGATATCGTTGAAGTGAGTGTAACCTATCCGGGAGCAGCCCCTGCCGAAGTGGAACAGGGGATACTGCGACCGATCGAGGAAGCGATACGTGGTGTGGACGGAATAAAAGAGGTAACCTCTAGGGCCAATGAGGGAGGCGGCGACGTATCGATTGAGCTGGTAGCGGGCACCGACCGGATGAAGACATTCCAGGATATCGATCAGGCAGTGAACCGGATACAGACATTTCCCGACGATATTGAAGAGCCCGAAGTGCAGCTGCAGTCGAATCAGCGTGAAGTGATGGTTATCGGGTTGTACGGTGATGCCGATATATGGACCCTGCGGAAACTGGCGGAACAGCTGCGCGACCGACTGTTGAGCGATCCGGGAATTACGCAGGTTCAACTTGGGAATGTACCCGACTACATGACACACGTGGAGATCCCCCGGAATCGCCTGCGAGAGTACAACCTGACGCTGGGTGAAGTGGCCGACCTGATTGCTCAGTCAAGCGAAGATGTTCCGGCTGGAGCAGTGGAAACCAACGCCGGTGAAATTCTCTTGCGGATGCAGGAGCGAAAGCAGTGGGCCGAGGAGTTCGGTAATGTTGAACTGATATCATCGGAGATGGGTGGAACCGTAACCTTGGGTGATATTGCTGAGATCACCGACGGCTTTGAAGAGACGGGATTCCACGGAGAGTTCAACCGCCAGCCTTCCGTCGACCTCGAAATTTACCGGATCGGGGATCAGTCGCCGCTGGAAATTGCTGCCAACGTTAAAAGTATTATGCAGGATGCCGAAGTCTCTTTCCCGCCCGGCGTCCAATATCGTATCGACAGTAATACCGCCGACGACTATCGTGAACGATTGTCTCTGCTCACGGAAAACGGGGTGATTGCCATCCTTATCGTAATTTTTATCCTGGCGCTTTTCCTGGAATATCGTTTGGCGTTCTGGGTCATGATGGGAATGACGATCTCTTTTGTGGGTGCCCTGCTGTTCCTTCCGGTTATTGGTCTCAGTATTAACATGATATCGATGTTTGGATTCCTGCTGGTGCTCGGAATTGTGGTGGATGACGCCATCGTGGTGGGTGAGAATGTCTACGAGTACCGGGAGCAGGGGATGAGCTTCCTTGATGCTGCCATCAAGGGGGCGAAGGACATGAGCAAGCCGGTTACTTTTGCGATCATTACGAATATCATCGCGTTTATTCCCCTTCTGTTTATTCCGGGTGCTACCGGTAAGTACTGGTGGCCACTGCCGGCAGTCGTGATTGTGGTTCTTGCTGTTTCACTCTTCGAAGCGCTGTTCATTCTGCCGGCCCACCTTGCCCACAGTTCCAAAGAGGAGAGTAGGTTTAAAATCGGGAAACAATTGCATAAGTGGCAGCAGGCGTTTGCTACCAGGGTTAAAAAGTTTATCGACACGAAGTACCGGGCATTTCTTGAGCTTTGCCTGCGCAACCGGTACATCACATTGAGTACAGCCATTGCACTGCTGGTTGTTGTAGGAGGATATGGCTACAGCGACCATATGGGAATGGTTATGATGCCCGAGGTCTCGGCCGATGAAATTGAAGCCGGTGTATCATTGCCAGTGGGAACTACGCCAGACCAGGCTGCAAAAGTAGCCAATCAAATAACCAATTCCACCTACCAGATGTTTGAGGAGCACGATCTGTTCGAGGTAGCGGATGGAATCAAAACCAATGTTCGGGGGCAGAGTTTTATTGATGTGGAAATTGTGATGAAACCGCCCTCCCAGCGCGACATGACGGCCCAGGATGTCATCGAGTTATGGCGGGATTCAATTGGCGATATTGAAGGGCTGGACCAGATTACGTTTGAAGCGGAGCGGGGACCTGCGGGATATCAACAGGATATCAGTGTGGATCTGAGTCATTCCAATATTGAAGTCCTGGAGGAAGCCAGCCAGGCCTTTTTTGAACGCGTACAGTCCTTCGATGCCACCCGCGATGTAAACGACAACTATAACCGGGGTAAAACCCAGTTCGACTTCAAGTTGTTACCGGAAGGCCGCAAGCTGGGACTAACACCATCCTTGGTGGGGCAACAGATACGGAATGCATTTTACGGGGCGCTTGCCATGCGTCAACTGCGGGGCACCAACGAGATAGAGGTACGTGTAAAGCTGCCCAGGGAACAACGTAAGGATCTGTACCACCTCGAGGATATGGTCATTCAAACACCCGACGGCACTGAAGTTCCTTTAATGGATGTGGTTGAGATCCAGGAGGGTGAAGCCTTTACCTCAATCAACAGGCGTGATGGCCGACGTGTTGTTACGGTAGGTATGGACGCAGAACCTGCCAATGCCGTAACAAGGGTATTGGAATCGATACAGCAGGATGTTCTTCCACAGCTTCGATCCGACTTCCCTGGTATAACCTGGAGTTTCGAGGGAAGCCAGGCTGAGATGAGAGAATCTACCCAGGTTCTGTGGGGTGGATTTGCACTGGCTATGTTGATTATTTATGCTTTGCTTGCTGTCGCTTTCCGCAGCTATATGCAGCCATTGATTGTGATGGGCGCTATCCCGTTCGGTATCGTGGGAGCTGTAATAGGACATATGCTTCTAGGTTATGATCTTTCACTGGTCAGTATGATGGGAGTTATCGCACTTTCGGGTGTAGTGCTGAACGACGCATTGATTATGATCGACTATGCCAACAAAAAGCGTGCTGATCATTCGGCGTTTGATGCGATCCATGAAGCCGGGCTGCGCCGTTTCCGCCCGATCATATTGACAACATTTACGACGTTTGGCGGACTTACGCCGATTATACTTGAAACCTCCCGCCAGGCATATCATCTGATTCCGATGGCTATTTCTCTCGGTTTCGGTATCGTATTTGCCACTTCCATCATACTTGTGATTGTTCCCTGCCTCTATATGATATTAGAAGACATTATTTCGGCAGTGAAGACGGCCTGAAATAAGATATTGCAATCGGGCGGCACGGAGGGTTCCATCCCGAAGCCGGGGAATCCCATCCACCCTGGTGGGCTATTTTTTATTTTATATGTTCCAATAAATTCAACCAAGCCGTATTTTGAACACAGTTTTAATTTAATCTGGGTTCAAACTGAAGGCTCCCTGCATTGAAAGTGCAGGGGCTTAAACCCCATTCTGGGACCAATAAAAATAGCTTATAACTCATTACGAGTCATGGGCTTATGTAGGTGGTACGCCCGGAATGATTCGAACACTTAACCTTCTGATCCGAAGCCAGTACGAGAATTTGCTGTGCGTGAAATGGGCCGCGATTTTCGAATTTCATGTAGTACTTTTTGTAGTACCGAGAGGGAGCTTTGGGAAAAGGTTTCCCGAAATATAAAGTTTGGTGCATGGTAAAAAACTCTTATATCTGTAAAGAATTATGCCTAAATAAGAATGTCTATCTCCCACAGAAAGATCAAAGAAGGACACCTAACAGAAATGTACCTCAGTCTATTCACCATATTTTGGTGAAGGCTTATTTAATTATTAAGCTATGCATAGTTGTTGTACATTATTTCAAATAAGAGATAACTATCATTTCAATTAGCCACAGACTCATTACAGTTTTATTAATCTGTTATGGTGTTCCACCGGCTATTCATGCTCAGAATGTACTGAAAGAAGTTGCAGATTCGGCCATTGTCATTGACGGTAAGAAGATTATCATAGAGCAAGAGTTCCGGAAATTTCAGGGTGACATCGAGTGGGGATACAATAGATCTTTGGTTTCATATACTTTAAAAGATTCGGCAAATAATTCTCATTATGCCAAAGAGTTTACTTTGCCTAAGGCGCGAGGAGGCGGTTTTCAAGATTAGTTTAGTATCGGGATCTCAAAGATAGAGACACCCGGTCAGGAAGCTCTGCTGATCTCTCACGGTTTCTTTCCCAGTGCGCCCGGTTCAGGGGTAGATCGTCAATTTTTTGTTTGGGAAAAAGATAGTCTGGTCCCGCTGAGCGGACCATTTGAGCTTTCGGGAAGTTTTGGAAGGATAAAAAGGGATATGGAGGGAGTTGATGCGGTACTTTCAGATACCGAAACAATCATGATGACGCAGCATTCCACACATCACTTTTATCTCGATATTCCTGTAATCATTGATCTGGATCTCACTTCAACGAAGACGTACCTAACCAATTTTCCTATTGATCCTCAAAGCGGATATGAAATGATACCAGTCACGGCTGAATTTCATACCGACTTTTTAGGCGGTGGATCAGGGCGAGTGAAGTTATACGAGACAGCCGGGGGTAACAAGTATTCAACCCTTAAGGTCCAGAAAGAATTTGATGTTAAAGTTGGCCGGGCCTATGGCACTACAAAGTTTGGACGATCCGAAACCGGCGTCTGGATTTCATATGATATTAAGCGGCTTCAGGTAACTATAGATGGGAAGAGCGGTTTTGTAGAACAAAAAGATTACCAAGTCATTGGATTATCTGCTTTTGGCTAAACATGGGCAATAATTGTTATCTATTTAAAGAAGTGGCTGTTGATGTTTAATTCAGCTGTTATTAGTTCAAGTTAATTTAATGATTAGCAGCAGGATTCTTCTTTTTGAATAGGTGGACACGGAGTATCACCGTACGAGCAAAACACGCAACAATCTCCTTGTTTAGGTTTTAATACTTCCTCACAGTTCGGACACTCCCAAAAATACTGACAGGAATTATTAGGCATGGTCTCTGTGGATTTGTACCCACATTTAGGGCAAGTGATTGTGGATTGGAGTTTTATTTCTCTATTCATTTTCTAAGTTGTTTTCCAGTATTATTCTTTCCTTCCAAAGCTTCAAGGATAGGGCAATCTCCGATAGGCCCATCTTCAGAACAGGAATCAATGAGGGCAGTCAATGTTTCCCTGATTCGTTGCAGGTCTTTAATCTTCTCTGAGACATCTTGATACTTTTGCTGTGCCTCTTCCTTGATTTCGGAGCAAGATGACTCTTCATCCAATCGTAGCTCAAGAAGCTCTTTAATTTCAGTGAGGGTAAAACCTAACTGCTGGGCTCGTTTGATGAATTTAATCTGATCAATATGTCGCTGAGTAAATATTCGGTAGCCTGACCGTCGACGATCAGGTTTCGGAATTAGTTCACGTTGCTCGTAGTAGCGGACGGTTTCTTTGTTGACATCAGCCCGTTTTGCTACTTCTCCAATCTTGTAGGTAGTGATGCCCTGATATTTTTCGTCCATGTTCTTAATCATTTACATCACCTCGAAAACAATTATCTAAATTTGTGAGCAGCCAAGGTAAAACCCCGGATGCTTATTAATATCAGTTTTTCTTTACCATGGTTTTTCCACAGCAACAGGTTGGGTTTTGAGTGCCTGAACAGTCGCTGGGTGCTCCTTTGGTTACGGTTACTTCGCAGCCGCAACTTTCATCGGGACATTGATAAACTTCTCCTTTTTTGAGTGGCATAACAATACATTTTGTTTATTATAGAATGCAATTCACCTACAATATAAGCCCTGTACCATGGTCGAGAGTCAAATGTTAATTTGTAGAAGTTTATCAAGAGGCAGCCTATAGTTGTCCTTATGATAGATAAATTCTTCTATTGATAAGTTCAGCCGTTTCTTAAAAGTGTCTTCCAAATCCCTACTTGAAAGATAACCCAGCTGCCGAGTAATTTCTTCAGGTGCTTTTTCATTATAAGACAGCAGTTCTTTAGCTCGCTCAAATCTAAGTATATCCCAATACTGTTTGATTGATGTTTGGTAGATGGAATAAAATTGAGAGTTTAGGTGCTGATAATCCAGGTTGGTGGCTAATTCAAGATAGTTTTGTAGATGAGATGATGTTACTCCCCTGGATTGAAAATAGATGTTATATATCAACAGAATTTTTATCCGTTCCACTAACTTGGTCTTTGGTGTAGTTAAAAGGTCGAATCCCATCGTCCTTAGCTTTGAGGCAATTTCGGATAAAGCAGGAAGACTTGATAACCTAACAACTGCCTGTCCTAACTCAACAGCAAGAACGACACATCCCATATCAGTTAATAGCTTCTTAACTGCAAGCTTACAGCGGGGGCAAACCATATTCTTGATATATAATATTTGAGTGTTGCTACTCATTGGCAATATGTATTTAAGATTCTACCTACAAGTAACAACACCTTTGCTTAAAGTAAGCTTAAATTGTCCTTTACTTTCGGATAATTGAAGAGTTAAAACTATTGGTCAGCATTCATCTGTACCCATCGGTCATAGGTTTGTTCATCCCAGAAACTTTGGAAGTATGCTATCGCTGCGATGACCTCCTCATCACTTAAGGTATCACCAAAGGCAGGCATAGTACCTCCCAGCTTTACACCGCCCTCATTGATTTGTCGAACCAACACACTCAGGGGATGATGCCAGGCGTGCGCCGACCCATCCAAGGGCGGTGCCGGAAAAGATCCGTCGGGATTTCGCTGTTTCTAGTCTTCAACAATACCCTGAGCCTGGTTGCCGTGACAACTGGCGCAATTGGTTGAAAATACTTGCTTGCCCAACTGGAATTGCTTTTGAGTAAACCAACGTCCTTTGGTAACTGATTCCTTTTGATCAGGTGGTTCGCTGGAACAACTGATAGCTATAAAAACACTCAACGTAAAAATAATTAGTAGATTTGTTCTCACTTTACCGCAACAACTTAAAAGTGCTAATGGCTGGCATAAACCTGGCTATTTCCTTCTTGATCTATAAGATAAACATCATAAGGGGTATTAAACGAGGTATTCATGCCGGGAGAGCTGGACGGCATCTCGGGAGCTGATATTCCCACGGCCTGTGGACGTTCATCAAGTAAACGGTTGATATCTTCCACCGGCACATGGCCCTCTACTGTATAGCCGTCAATGAGCGTAGTGTGGCATGATTCCATATCGCTGGGGATATGGTATTTATCCTTGATTTCCGGCATGTTACTTACTGGTTGAACAGAAATATTATATCCATACCACCCCATATAGGTTGCCCATTTATCACAGCATTGGCAACC
>JBEPXS010000066.1:0-11761 GCA_041641755.1 Balneolaceae bacterium | reverse complement strand
TTTTTGTAATGATTTATTGGAACCTCTCAATTACAGTATTTTAGAAAATACCGTTCCGGAATTATTTAAGAGTATAGGATACTACCCCGCCATCGCCTCTTCGATTTCATCCCGCTCTTTGGGCACGTTGGTAAGGTTTTCATATCCATCCTCGGTTACCACTATATTATCTTCTATGCGTATACCTCCAAAGCCGAATAACTCTTTGAGTTTGGAGGTATTTAGAAACGTTGATTTGGTATCATCCTCAAAAGCCGGTTTTAGCAGAGCGGGGATAAAATAGAGTCCCGGTTCAATAGTAAGCACCATAGTGGGTTGTAACGTGCGGCGCGCTCTGAGATATTTAAGCCCCGGCCGGTCGATACGGTCCACTCCTTTGGGATAACCACCTACGTCATGCGTGTCGAGGCCAAGGAAATGCCCCAGTCCGTGGGGGAAGAAGAGCGCAAAGATATCATTCTCCATCAGGTCATCTATGCTGCCGTTAACCAAGCCTGCATCCACGAGTCCCTGCATCATAATCTCAGCCGACTTTATATGGAGATCCTCCATACTTACCTCCGGCTCAATATCCTCTATGACCTGTTTTTGGGCATCGAGCACGGCCTGATAAATAGCAGCTTGCTCACTGCTGAAGCTTCCGTTGCCAGGATAGGTGCGAGTAAAGTCAGAAGCATAGCCCTGGTATTCATACCCTGCATCTATCAGGAACAGGTCGCCATCTTTGATCTCCCGGTTGTTTTCCACGTAATGGAGTATGGCACTGTTTGGTCCCGACGCAAAAATACCGTTATAGGCGTCCTGCATCAGTCCGTGCTGGATGTGGTGATAGTCGAATACGGCTTTGAGCTCATACTCGCTTTTTCCGGGCTCCAGCGAGTGTAGCACCTCGGTATGTGCAATGTTATTGATGCGTGCCGCTTCGCGCATCTGTTCCAGTTCCCACTCGGTTTTAAAGACCCGGCAGTGGGTAAGGGCCTCGTCTACGGCCTCCAGGTCTATCGGGGTTTCACGATCGAACTCCTCGATGTATTCGGCCTGTTCTTCATTGAGACAGTAGATACGGTCGGGATTAAGTTCCTTGAGTACGGCTGGGAGCCGGCTGTCCCAGTGCAGGTGCTCCGGGTTATATTCCTGCTGGTACTGCTCCATCGTTTTTACCCGGCCGTGCCACACGGCATAATTGGCATCACGTTTGGGTGCAAAAAGGTGGTATTCGTGAGATGACAGATCAAATATGAGATGAAAATCCGGTTCGTTTACGCCGGTCAGGTACCAGAAGTTGGATTCCTGCCGGAACGGGAACTCGTAGTCGGTATCAAACCGGTAGCTCAGTTCGGCTCCCTTCATATAGATAATGGCATTCTCTTCTTCTTCAAAAAGGGAGAGTAGTTTTTCACGATGGAGATGTCTCATAGAAAATAAATCTGATTGCAATGGATGTTGAAGTTACAGCTTAAATTGAAAAAGCAAAAAGTGGAGAATGAAGAATTATCAACTAAATATTTAAATTTGGTGAACCACAAGATGAGTTGAAAGTGAGTGTATTCCCGTTTATTCTTAGTAATCAGGACAAGAAGGAGACTCCAGGTTACAGGCATTTATCTTGACCGAAAGTAAGCTCGGCAGGTATCATCTAAAGATGCTACCACCTATTGAGATGCCGACATTCAATACACCAACTTCCAGCTCCGGAGAATATCCGTAGCTCGCAAATCCGTGAAGTATATTGTCCCTGTGTGCAAAATGAAACATGCTCCGACCACCAAACAGGTGTATAAAATCGAAGTTCGGTCCAGCAAACATTCCTGTTCCTGAACGGGCATAGTAATCTCTTTTTCCAAAGAGCCCGAAGGTAATGCTTCCTGCTAGATTTCCCTCCTTGATATGGAATAGCTTTCTCTGAAGAATCAATTCAGCTCCTCCGGATACGGCGACGTTGACAGTAACAAAGTTCTCTCGTCCCAGGTCAAAGGTTGCATTTGCACCAAATACCCGGTATCCGAGACTGAATCCCCATGAGAAGGAAGTAGCATTTTTGGCATACAGCAACCCATACCCCTGCTTGTTTAAGTTCCAAAAGTCGTTTTCTGTAACAGATTCTTCGCTTTGGTCTCGGACATACTCTTTGATATGAGATGTTCTGTTATTAGAGGAGTAAGCCAGTCCTTGGGATGATTTCCACCGGAGAGAATCATTGAGGACCACATCATTTTCAAATATGTACGCTTCACTTAGTGGAATGGAGGTAGAACAGCCCATTAATGAAATACCTATCACCGATAAAAACAGGAATAGTCTCATTATTTCACTTTTAAGACAGTTTAATGAGAATGAATCAAAGATTCATATCAAGGTGGTAGGTACCCCCGTTTTTGGTGAGTTTGACCGGGTGATCGAAAACAGAGCTCAATGTATCTGATGTGAGAACCTCGTCCTTGGGTCCCGAGTATGCCATTTTTCCTCCTTTGAGCAGAATCACTTTTTGGATCTCCGGGATAACCTCTGCTACGTGGTGAGTAACGATAACGATGGTTGTTCCCTGCCGGGCAATATTCTGAATGAGCTGCAGGCAGGTCTTACGGGCTACAAAATCCAGGGCTGTAGTGGGCTCGTCCAATACTAACATGTCAGGATCGGTGACCAGAGCCCTGGCTATAAGGATCCTTCGTTTTTCACCAGCTGACATTTTACGTAGTGTCCGGTCGGCCAGGTGCGCTGCTTTTATCAATTCCAGTGCACGATCGGCTTTGCTACACATTTCATCGGTCGTGCTGTGGTGAGAAAACAGCTGCATGCTCGAAAAGAAGCCCGACATTACTACCTCGCGCCCGCTCAGGTACCCTTTTTTCAGGTTGTGGACAATTTCGTATTCCAGGTCGGCCGATACAATGCCAATTCGTTTACGAAGTTCTTTGACCTTCCACCTGCTTTCCCCAAATACCTTGATTGGGGGCGTTCCATCTTCCGGGGCCAGCGGGTGCAGTTGGTAAGTCAGCAACTGTATAAAGGTGGACTTCCCCGATCCGTTCGGTCCCACGATCGCAGTATGTTCTCCACGGCGTATAGTTGCGGAAAACTGGTTTAATGCCTCGGTATCGCCCCGGTAGACAGTGGCATTATTGATTTGTAAAATCGGTTCTTTATTCTCTGGAGCGTTCATTTAGACTATACTAATTTTTTGAATGTGTTAACTTGTCAAAGGCGGAATTCAACAAGCCAGGAATGCTTCGGAGGGCGTCTTCATCAGAAGTAGCCTGAAATTCAAAGGATATTAAGTCCAAAATATCAAAATTCTTGGGATCATTTTCCGAATAAACAGTGGCGTTGGGGGAAGTACCTGAGGCGATCAGATCCAGGTTGACCTCCAGCAGCCCTACATTCTGGTTTTTCCTATTGATAACAGCAATCAGCCGTGAACCGCCCGGGGGCGTGCTAACAATACTCAGGGCTATCCAGTGCTGAGGTTTTATCTGGTGAAGGAAGTAGTAGTGCTGGAGTGGCAGGTCGGAAGGAGTATTATTAAAATCGATATAATGCATCTTGTTATCGCTGCCCAGCCAAAGTAAATTTAATGTAGCGGTAACCCAGTTTTGCAGGTCAGCATCTGTCGTTTTGTTACCTGCAAATCCCCGATCCTGCCAATAGCTAAAATCCTTTTCCAGTGGTTGAGAGAAGTCCAACAGATCAGGGGGGGTATCAAGTTGTTGTGGTTGGTTCTGGACCGAAATACGGTACCAAAAGTCAGTGTGACCGTTGGTCATCAGCAGATAGGGCGCCTCCACCGTACGGTTGTAGCGGGCGGTCTGTTCCGCCACTTCCGGGGAGATCGGTACCCGTTCGGCTTTACACTCGATTAGTATTTGGGGGTCAAAATTGAGGTCATAACAAATTATGTCGGTCCGCCCGCCGGGATTATCGATGGCTCGCAGCTTCTCTTCTGTTGAAATACG
Organism: Balneolaceae bacterium; assembly: GCA_041641755.1. Lineage (GTDB taxonomy): Bacteria > Bacteroidota > Rhodothermia > Balneolales > Balneolaceae > JAMQKA01. The sequence goes on along the minus strand of JBEPXS010000066.1, from coordinate 7,808 downwards.
ATGCTTTGACCATCCCGCCTCTACCAACGCTTCAATAATACGCAGCCGCACACGCTCCTCAGGCCGGTTCTTCAGGGCTTTTTTGTGGATTGGATTCCAGAGCCGCTTTTCGCCTTCTCTCCAAACAATCAGCGGAAAATGGTTGTGGGCGATACCGGGCATGGACAAGAGTTCAACTGGATTACTGGTTGCAGTTCAACAACGCACAAAGAGGTCAATTTAGCAGACTGGAAAATGGGTTATGTAAATCACCTCTTAGTCTTCATCACTACCATTTTCTTTGTCGATTTGACGATTAATAAGCAGCTGTTGAGCGATAGATACTACATTGTAAATGAGATAATAAAGGCTGAGCCCTGCGGCAAAATTATTGAAGATAAACAGCAACATAACAGGCAGCAGGTATTGGAACATCTTCATCTGGCCGCCGGTCATGCCTCCACCGCCACCACCCATGCCTCCACTCATACCGCCGGTAATCTTACTCTGGGCCACCATGGCAGCAGACATCAGCAGTACAAAGCCAGCCAGCTGGTCGCCCAGGAATGGAACACTGAATGGCAGGCTTAGGATATAATCCGGAGCCGAAAGGTCAGCAGCCCACAGGAACTCCTCTTGCCGGATCAGGATTGAGTTCTGGAAAAACCGCCAGAGTGTAATCAAAATAGGGAACTGCAACAGGTTGGGCAGGCAACCACCAAGCGGGTTAACTCCTGCCTCTTTGTAGAGTTTAAGGGTCTCCTTCTGTTGCTTTTCCGGTTTGTCTTCATATTTCTCCTGGATTTCCTTCATCTTCGGCTGCAGCTCTTTCATCGCAGCCATGCTTTTATAACTCTTCTTGGTGAGGGGGTAGAGAATCACCTTGACCAATACAGCAAAGAGAATAATTCCCATTCCTATATTCATATAGCCACCAACGAAACCGAAGAACGGTATAACAATGTAACGAACCAATGGATCGGAGAACCAGCGGATCCAGCTCCATCCCACATCGACCATGTCGTATGCGGTAACATCAAACTGTTTGAGTGTATTGTAGGAGAGCGGTCCCACATACAGCCGGTATTCAATCGAACCCTCTTCAGTGATATCGCTTTTTAAAAATGACTTGTAATGGTATCTCGTGGAGGGATTTTCGGGCGATCCGGATACCTCCCCGACCAGAAGTGCTCCTTCGGTAGGGGTAGTAGGTTCAATGACCTGGCTGAAGAACTTGGTGCGGGTAGCCACCCAGTCAATTGTGCCATTGTAGTTTTGTTCTTCACGGCCGGCTTCGCTCAGTAGAAGCTGCTCCATCTCCCCTCCCAGATAGGCGTATGCGGAAGCAAGCTGCCCCTCGGTTGTGTGGTCCTTTTCAGTGAAGCGGAGTCGTGGTTCCCACCCAAAATCGACCGCTCCTCCAATTATGTTGCGTTCAAGGCCAGAAAACTGGATGGAAAGGTCCATCTCATATGAACTCCCTCTCAGGGTATAGGTATAGAGTATTTGTCCCCCATTTTCCAAATTAAGGGCATATTGCAGCTCTTTTGTTTCCCCTTCTTCCAGCCGCAGTGTATTACCGGAAGTTACCTGCTCAAAAAGGATTTCGTCGGTTTCGATGTTGTAATTTTCGTTGGAAAGGAATCCCAGCGAGTAGGCTGACTGGGTCGTATCCGCTATCATCTGAACCGGCTGGTGATTCCAGGTTTCGTACTCTTTTAGGGTAAATTTAGCAGGCCCGGCCCCAACATTAGTAAAGACAGCTGAATACAATGGGGTCTCAATAACAATTTTAGAGGTGTCAGCAACACCGGCTTGCCCGAACATTCCCATCTCCTGGGTTTCTTCCTCATCACTGCGCAGGGTGTGTTGCGGAACCTGTTCCTCCTCCTGTTGAACTTGCGATGTTTCGGGTTGCTGCTCCTGAACTTGTTGCCGGGCAAGGGAGTCTCCCTGCGCCTGGGCAGCAGCAATACTGTCTTGACGGGCTTGTTCTGCTTGTCTTTGCTTAATTTCCTCTTCAGATGGCATAGTAAAATAAAACCAAGCCAGCATAATGAGGAAAATGAGAAAGAGTCCGGTTGCTGTATTACGATCCAAAAGTTATCCTTTTTCAGGGTTTGTAAGTTCTTGTTTTGATTTTGGGACAGGGTCGATTCCACCTTTGCTCCAGGGATGACAGCGTGCGATACGTTTGATCGTCAGCCAGCCCCCTTTAATAGCTCCATGTTTACGAAGTGCCTCGATACCGTACTGACTACAGGTGGGGTGGTACCTGCAACTACTGGGCAGGTAGGGTGAAATAATAAGTTGATATAGGCGTACAATTCCTATGAGCAGGTACTTCATGAACCCGATTCTATGAGAGGACGAAGGTGTTTGTGGGCACGCTGGAGCAGGGCTACAACCTGATCCTGTAATACATGAAATTCCAGTTCAATGGTTTTGGCCATCAAAACACCGTGAAAACTGTATGATGTTTGTTCAAAAAGGGATGTCAAAATATGCTGATTCAGCCGATAGGCTTCCCGAAGCAAGCGCTTCGCTCTGTTTCGTTTTGTTGCCTTTCCGAGCTTTGTTTTTACCACAAAACCCATCAGGCATTTATCATCAAGATCAGAATAGAGGCGAAACCGCAGGTCCACCAACTCATGTCGGAACGTCGTGGCCTCCGGCGTAAAAAGTCGCTGAAAGTTTTTTCGTCTCCTCAGGATTTTAGCTCTTGGCAAGCTAAAATCCTTGTTGGAGGACGATTCTAAATCGTTACTTCGGTCCTTTTTCATCGCTGACGGTTGAACTGTGACGTCCCTTCTTGCGGCGACGCTTCAGCACCTTTTTACCGTTCTTGCTGCTGTTGCGCTTACGGAATCCGTGTTTATTCTTCCGTTTACGACTACTTGGTTGATACGTGCGTTTCATGGTGAAACAATTCTTTTATGAAAACTTCAATTTTAACAGACCCACAATTTAACAATTAAATAGGACAATAAGAACCCTGAAATAACTGTTTTGTTGATCTGTGTGCAATTGTATTAAAGGCCTGTTCCTTATTTTATTATACATTAATTTGAACAGTGAACCGTTAAACTGTACCTTACAGAACTGTGATTTTGAATACCCCAATCTGACGAAATATGTTCGAAAAAATTACTGACATTCTCACCAAGGTCTTTGGCTCAAAAAGTGAGCGGGATTTAAAGAAGCTGTGGCCCATCGTAGATCAGATCAATGAATACGATGAGCAGATGCAGCAGCTTTCTGACGATGAGTTGAAGCAAAAAACAGAAGAATTTAAACAGCAGATCCACGAGGCAACCACCGAAATCGATGAAGAGCTAGAGGGGGCAAAAGAAAGGCTCAACAGCAGTGATGAAGAACTTTCGGTCGGAGAATATCACGAGCTTACCGAGCTGGTCGAATCCCTTGAAGAGGAGCGAAATGAGGTCGTGGAAGAGGTCCTCAACGAAATTTTGCCCGAGGCTTTTGCAGTTCTTAAAGATACTTGCCGTCGCTTTTTAGGTAAAAAGTGGATGGTTGGAGGGAGCGAAAACGAGTGGAGCATGGTGCCTTATGATGTACAGCTGGTTGGCGCCATCGTGCTGCACCAAGGACGCATCGCCGAAATGAAAACAGGTGAAGGTAAAACACTGGCGGCCATTTTTCCTGCCTATCTTAACGCCCTGGCCGGACGTGGAGTCCACATTGTAACGGTAAACGACTACCTGGCCAAGCGTGATGCCGAATGGAATGAACCGATATTCAACTTTCACGGTCTTGAAGTAGACTGTATTGATCTGTATAAGCCCAACTCAGAAGAACGTCGTAAAGCCTACCGCGCCGACATCACCTACGGAACCAACAACGAATTTGGGTTCGATTATCTGCGTGATAATATGGTGATAAGTTCCGAGCAACTGGTACAGCGCGAGCATCATTTCTGCATTATTGATGAGGTCGACTCTATCCTGATTGACGAGGCTCGAACACCGCTTATTATTTCAGGGCCTGTGCCGCAGGATACCCAGTCACACAAATATGAGGAGCTTAAACCAAGGGTTGAATCGCTGGTACGGGCGCAGAAAAAACTGGTAGCCAGCCTGGTTAAAGAGGCACAAGAGCATCTGGAAAATGACAATGAGGAAGCGGCCGGACTGGCCCTATACCGCGCGCAACGTGGCTTCCCCAAAAACCGCCAGTTCCGAAAGATGATGCAGATTCCTGCCAACGAACGGCTGGTTCAACAAACCGAGGCGTTTTACCTGCAGGACAACGCCCGCCGCCTGCCAGAGGTGGATGAAGAGCTCTACTATGCGGTGGATATGAAACAGAATGCCATCGAGTTGACCGAGAAAGGCCAGGATTTTATTACCAAGACTGATGAGGAAGAGGATTTCTTCGTGATCCCCGACATCGGCACGGAAACGACCGATATAGATGAGGAGATAGAGAAGCTGGAGCGGGAGAGGATTGAAGAGATTGAGAACAAGGATGAATGGAGCGACGAGTACAAAGAAAAGAAAATTGAGGAAGCCAAAGAGGAGATCGAACAGGAGCGCGAACGGCGGTTTAACGAGTTGCGCCGCAGATTTTCTGAACGCAGCGATCGTATTCACACTGTAAATCAACTGCTGAAAGCCTATACCCTGTTCGAACGTGAGGAAGAATATATCGTGCAGGAGGGCAAGGTACAGATTGTAGATGAACATACAGGCCGTGTGCTTTCCGGTCGACGTTATTCCGACGGGCTCCACCAGGCGATTGAGGCAAAAGAGGATGTTAAAGTTGAAGCAACTACACAGACCTACGCCACGATCACCCTGCAGAACTACTTCCGGATGTATCACAAGCTTTCGGGAATGACTGGTACAGCCGCCACCGAGGAAGGCGAATTTACCGAAATTTATGATCTGGATGTTGTGGTCATTCCCACAAACGAGCCGGTTATCCGGGATGACAAAGAGGACCTGGTATACCGAACCAAGCGTGAGAAGTACAACGCTGTCATCGAGAAAATCCACGAGTATCATGACAAGGGACAACCGGTTCTGGTAGGTACCACCAGCGTAGATGTTTCAGAGACGATCAGCCGGATGCTGAAGCGCCAGAATATTCCACATAACGTGTTGAACGCTAAACAGCATGCCCGCGAGAGCGACATTGTTGCCCAGGCCGGTAATCCCGGCGCGGTAACTGTGGCAACCAACATGGCGGGTCGTGGTACAGACATTAAGCTGGCTCCCGGCGTGAAGGAAAAGGGTGGACTGGCTATCATAGGTACCGAGCGGCACGAGTCGCGGCGTATTGACCTGCAGCTGCGGGGACGTGCGGGTCGCCAGGGAGATCCCGGTGAATCCCAGTTTTACGTTTCGCTTGAAGATGACCTGATGCAGCTTTTCGCCTCCGACCGCGTGGCGAAAGTGATGGATAAACTGAATTTTGAAGAAGGTGAGGTTATCACTCACTCCTGGATTACCAAATCGCTAGAGCGGGCCCAGAAGAAAGTAGAGCAGAATAACTTCAGTATCCGTAAGCGGCAGCTGGAGTATGATGATGTGTTGAATAACCAACGTGAAGTGATTTATGCCCGACGCAAGCATGCACTTGAAGGAGACCAGCTTCGCAGTGATATCTACGAAATGCTGGAAGACCTGGTAGAACGGGTTGTGGAAGAGCATTACCCTGACGGGGAATTTGAAGAGCTTCGGGAGACGATTCTTCGCTTCCTGGCCGTGGATATTGAGCTGGAACCGGATGAGATGCGGGAGATGCGTGAAGGCGGTCTTATCGAATATGTAATTGATAAGGCATTTGAGGCCTATCGCAAAAAAGAGCAGATGATCGCCGACCCACTCTACAAAGTGATCAAGAATATTGAGGAGTCGGATGCCGAGAATAAGCCAACCAAGGTTCAAGTCGTATTTACCGATGGTATCCGCAGGATTCGTGTGGTCGTTGATGTTGAACGCGCCCTGGAAAATGAAGGACATGAAGTGGCCCGGGCACTCGAGCGCACCGCCGTATTGTCAACCATCGATGATAAATGGATGGAGCACCTCCGTGAGCTGGATTCCGTAAAGGAGGGTATCGGGCTGCGGGCGTTTGGACAGAAAGATCCGTTGTTGGAGTACAAACGCGAGGCATTCGAAATGTTCAAGCAGCTGATTGACGAGATCAATCAAGAGGCCGTTTCTATGATCTGGAAGGCTATCCCCGAGATGCAGGCCGAACAGCAGCAGCTCAAGCAGGCCGAAAAGCAAAAGGCCAAGGTGGATATGAACCAAGCGAAAACCCAGCATACCGATTCCACAAATATGGGATTCAATACAGGTCAACAAAACGGTGGACAGCAACAGCAGCGTAGCGATAAGAAGCCTGAACCGGTCACAGTAGAAGAAGAACCAGGCCGTAACGACTACGTGAAAGTTCAGAATATGAATAGCGGTGAAGTAATCGACATCAAGTGGAAAAAAGCCAAGCGTATGATCGAGGGCGAAGGTTGGATCCTGATTGAAAAATAGGCATTGGTTATTTGTTGAAGCTTCTTCTGCAAATTGCTAATAAATCATAAACCAGTAACGAAACCGGATGGAAGTACTGGGAATTGACATCGGAAGCTACGGAATTAAAGGATGTGTCGTAGATACTGAGAAGGGAGAGCTGGTTTCTGACCGATACAGTACTCCTCCTTTGGATGAAACCGCCCCCCATAAAATATTAGCCCGCTTTCATGATGTGGTTAACAAGCATTTTAAATGGCAGGGTCCGGTAGGTTGTGCTTTCCCGGCGGCAGTGAATCGTGGAGTGGTTCTTTCCACTAAACGTATTGATGACTCCTGGACCGATACAGATGCAACACAGCTGTTTTCTGAGATAACAGACAACCCGGTTTCCGTAATCAACGATACAGATGCCACAGGTATCGCAGAAATGAGGTTTGGGGTGGGGAAAAACCGCCAGGACGGTACGGTGATTGTCCTCACGGTTGGTACTGGCATAGGCTCATCACTATTCCGTGACGGACTGTTGCTACCCAATTCCGAACTTGGCCTTATCGAAATTAAGGGGATAACTATAGAAAAATATGCTTCCAACAAAACCCGTAAAGAGGAGAATATTCGAAGAAAAGCATGGGGAAAGCGCCTGCAGGCCGTGCTCGAAAAACTAGAGGCAATTTTTCACCCTGACCTGTTTATATTGGGTGGTCAGCTTAGCCAAAAAGCCGAAAAAACCTTCCCGTATATTAAAATAAATACCGGTTTCAAAGCGGCTGGTTTCTTGAATGACGCCAGTATTGTGGGAGCTGCTATCGTGGCATATGCAGAAACGGAGGGAGTCAACTATTACCAATCTCTCTCTGATTGAAATTTCTACCCTTTTCTCTCAATAAATCGGATAAGTAGAATATAGAACGCTATAAAATCGGCACGCGAGCTTAGCCGAGAACCTGACCAAATATCTTGGAAAGAAAAAAGGACGGGAGTCTGCCGGGAACAGGTTTTGAATACTTTTCGTTTAATGGTTTTAACAACTCGTCTCAAACGGCTTCTCTTTGGCCCTTTATATAGGTTCAGACAGCTTATTTGTTAACATATTTAACAATCTGAGAATAACTGTGGTTTGGGATATAAGAAAGAACGAGTAGAAAAAAAGATACAGATAAATTCATTCTCAATAGACTGTATAGCAGTTACGTAAAGTGCTTAAAAAAATCCGATTTGATCGGCACTACCGAATTTAGAACATTTATTAAATGAGTAGAATGCAGGGGAAAGAGGAAAGGTGATATAATCAAAATCAAAGATTAACAGTAGATGTCATCAGGCGCTCTT